>JAQBOS010000350.1 GCA_028287925.1 Mucilaginibacter sp.
GCGCCTAATCCACCCATGATTTTTTATGTTTAATTATGATTAATATTCTTATTTCGTGTTCTTTGTTATCTCAGGTGTTTCGTGATCTGAAACTTCTGAATGTGTTACCGGCTCATGTTTTGTAAAATCGATAGTATGCTTTTCAGGAACAGTTTCGGTAGCTACCTCTTTATGTTCTTCAACTACAGGGCTGTCACTTGCTGTAAAGTGACTATCATTTACCGGTATTGTATTTTCAACAGGTGTAAAACCTTCGGGATAAGAAGGCAGTTCTTTTTGAGCAGCCTCATGCTCGGCAGCCTGTTCATTTAATTTGGTTTCTTCTCTCTTTTCCTCGTAGCTATTTATCTGGTTGTTTATTTCGCGTTTAACTCCTTCAGAAGCATCTTTAAAATCACGGATCCCCTTTCCAAGGCCTCGCGCAATTTCAGGCAGCTTTTCGCCACCAAAAAGCAACAGGGCAACAAATACTATAAGTACCATCTCAGATGAACCAATGTTCAAAAATCCCAATACTAAGCTATGCATATGGATTGTTAATTAAGCCTACAAATATAGGTAATTTAAAATTTATAAAGTCCAAACTAATTTGGTGCGAGCCAAATTTTAGGATTAACTGCGGTAATTCCCTTATATAACGAAAAACTTACAATAGCCTCACCTGTTGATGAATCAGTAGCAACCGTGCCTATAACCTGTTTGGTGCTTACTTTTTGCCCGGCCCTAACACTTACTGATTTAAGGTTAGAGTATGCAGTAAAATACTCACCATGCTTTATTACTACCAGGTAAGTTCCGCTTACGTCTTTAACATTTGACACCTCGCCCTGGAACACCGCCCTTACCGAAGCACCGGGGTTTGTTTTAATATCCCAGCCAAGGCTTTCATTCTTTATCCGGGTTTCATCGTAATAAATTCCGAAACCCTGCTTAACGCTTCCGTTTGTAACCGGCCACGGCAACGCTCCCCTGTTATCTAAAAAGTCGCTCGATAATTTAGCAGCCTCAGGAGTTGCATTTAAAACCTCGCTGGTGCTTGAGTTTTTAGTTATCGTTCTTACTTTAGGTACTACCGCCACATCCTTGTTCTCGGCTTTAGCTTTTGCAGCAGCGGCGGCGGCAGCCCGTGCAGCAGCTCTTGCTTCTTCTTCGGCCTTGCGCCTTGCTTCTTCAATCTCTCTGCGAATGGTAGCCGCAATTTCCTTATTTTTCTTAGCTATTTTCTTTTGAATATCCTGCTGTTGCTGCTTTAACAGCCCTTCATGCTGTGAAAGATCCGCCACAACCTGTACCTGTGTATTTTTTTCAGCACCCAGGGTCTTCTTTTCCTTTTCCTGGTCTACCAGCAGGTTGTTTTTTTCCTTTTTATTCTTATCAAGCTCATTTATCTTAACATGCAGCTCGGTTTGTGTTTCCTGGATGTAGCCTGCCTGGCGTTCCCTGTATGTTCCTATTTGCTGTAAATATTTTAAACGTTTATATGCCTGGTTAAAGTCTTTAGCAGCAAAAATAAACATCAGCTTATTATAGGCGCTTTGGTTTCGATAAGTGAACAGCACCATGGCTGCATATTCCTTTTTAAGCTGATCAAGCTGTGATTGTAAATTATGCACGAAATTATTGCTCTCCGAGATCTGGTTATCCAGGTTTCTTACCTCGGAGTTTATGTTGCTGATCTTTTGTTCGCGGATGCTGATCTGCTGCTTTAATAAGGTGAGCTGCTTTAAAGTAGTTTTTTTATTGTTTGCGGTTTCCTGGTATTCATGGTTAAGCTGCTCCAATTGTTGTGTTAATGCTTCACGCTGGCGTTTTAACTCAGCGCTGCTTTGTGCATGTACGCTAAATGCTGCAAAAACTAAAACCAAAAAGAATACTGCTTTAAAAAATCTCATTTATTTTTACTAATTGTTAATCTGCAGGTTGATATCTCGACGGGATACTAAACGGATAATCCTGCGGCTGATCAAAGTCTGCTTTTGTATAATGCAAATTAACCTGTATTTTTTTATCTTTTACTACTGATGCCATATCTATTTGCGAAGGTATGACCCTGTTGGTAGCCTGGATAAAGGCGCTGTTTGTAACCTGCAATGTTTGCGCAGCGCTTTGGTTAGCTAAATTTGTTTGGGTGGTTTTCAGATCCGGGCCCAATATAAGCTTATAAATTACATCGTTTAAATTACCGCTTAAAGTGGTATTGCCGTTGACCGAAAGGAATTCAGCATCTTCGGTTAATAATTCGGGAATAGCATTGCCAATCAGTATTGACTCCAGTGTTTTGTAATTAACCTGTTTACCTGCAAATTTATTAAGGTAGCTAAAAGGCTTGCGTACATACAAGCTTTGCAGGCGGTTAATCAGCATTATGCTGTCGGGCGTTATTACTGCCCGGGCAACTTCAATACCTGCAATGGCAGTAACAGAAACCCAGATTTTTTTATCTTTCTGGATCCTGATGTTCAAGGTCACATCGTTGCTGCTGCCACTGATATCAAGTTTGGTTTTGGCCTTGCCCGAAAATGTATTAAAATTGGTTTGCTTAGCTCTTATAACCGTCAATTTGGCTGCTTTGGTATCAACCGGTTTAATGGCCGCCGTACTATCGGCAACTACTCTTTTAACTATAACCTGCTTACGGCTTTTACAACTAAAAACAAGCAACAGGCAGCAAATTGTTATCAATTTTATATAACCATTGGCAAATGAAGCCCTGCTATATAAAGTATTATTCAATGTATTTCTTTTCATTTATTTTCCGTTCCAAAACCGGCGACTTATCGCCTTTGTCCTTAGCTTTCTTCCAATTGTCAACCGCTCCGTCAACATCCCCTAAATAAAACAGTATATCGCCATAATGTTCTATTTTTCCGGCGCTTTTAGTTGCATCGTCTGCCAGTGCTTTATCTATCCATGTTTTAGCGCCCTTATAATCTTTTTGTTTAAACAATACCCACGCATAGGTATCTTCAAACGATGCATTATTTGGCTGCAATTCATTTGAACGCTTTGACATTTTCTCCGCCTTATCCAGTTGTTCGCCGGTCAACGATAAGTAATAAGCATAATTGTTTAAAGTAAATGCGTTGTCGGCATTATAAGTTAAAGCCTTATCATACGCCTCATAAGCACTTTTATTATCTTTTAAATCATGATAACAATCGCCCAGTGATGAAAAACTTTGCGAAAGTAAATCCTTATCCTGAAGTTCTAATGAAGTTGCATTTTTAATATAATCCACCGCTTTATGGTAATCTTTCTTCTGCAGCCAGGCAACACCAACTAGGTAGTTCATCCAGGCCTGGTTAGGAAAAAGTGATAGTGAATTTTCTCCGTCTTTTATTGCACCTTCAATATCATTGTCGCCAAGCTCAATACGCACCAGTTGTTCCTGTACTTCATAAACCTGGCTATTTAACGCAACCGACTTTTGATACATGGTCTTAGCATCTTTAAGCTTTTCATTTTGCAGCAACATGTCGCCATAAATGGCATAAGCTTTAGCATCCTTGGGATGTGCAACAGTAAGTATGCGGCTTAGCTCAAGCGCGCTGGCCTTGGCATTAGGATCAGGAAACTGGGGAAGATACCCTAAAACGATCTTTATTTTTTGTTCGATATCCAGGTCGGGGATGGCAAAGGCCAATGTTAGCTCGTTATAGCTGGCTTCAACATTTTTTTTATCCCTGTAAATATCCGCAAGGGCCAAATGAACCAAACCACTGTTGGGTTTTATTTTTCCGGCCGATAATAAAACTTTAAGCGCTTTATCAGCAAAATTATTTGAGCTGTAGAGCTGTGCCAAAAACAGGTAATATTTTATTTGGGATGGGTCAGTGTTTATCATTTGCTCCAGCTGCTGCGCTGCAAGGTCAACTTTACCCTGTTTAAGGTAAATTTTTTGCCGGTTAGCCAGCAGGTCATCGGTTGGACCGGTTAACTCTTCAATTTTATCATACACCTTTAAAGCATCGTCATACTTATTCAGATAAAAAAATGCATTTGCCTTATCATAATAATAATCGGGCTTATCAGGGTGAATTCTTATTAATTCATTAAATACATTATCCAGCTTATCAATGCCGTTGTTTTTTTCATAACAATCAGCCAGGGCTGTCCAGTACCATTCGTTATCCGGGTTAACGGTTACCGCTTTTTCAAGCAGGGTTTGGGCATCGGCATAATTATTTTTTGTTTTTTTAAGGATAGCCAGCTCGTACAATGATGCGTCATTTGCAGGATCTAACTGGGTAACCCGCTCAAAAAGCTCTGAAGCAAGGGTGGTGTTTTCAATTGTTTTTGCACTAAGGGCCGAAAAGAAGAGTTGCTTTACCGTTGCGCTGTCGGCTGCTGTCATAGGTTTTCCAGCAACAACAACTATTTTGCTTTTATTTTGAGCGTAGGTGGTTAGAGTCAAGAAGCAAGAGACAAGAAGCAAGACAGCGCAGGTAAGCTGTATCCTATTATTACAGTTACTAATATTTTTACTGCTTGTTTGTTCGTTTCTCATCTAATCTTATGCTTATTTCTGTCTTGATTCTTCACTAAACTCCCGTATGTCCGTAACCACCTGCGCCCCTTGTAGTTTCATTTAATACCTCTACCTGTTCCCAGCTAACTTGCTCGTGCCGGGCAACAACCATTTGCGCTATCCTGTCGCCGGTATTGACCTCAAAATGCTGATCTGAATAATTTATCAGCAGCACCTTAATTTCACCGCGATAATCAGCATCAATAGTCCCCGGTGAATTTACTATGCCTATCCCATGTTTAAAAGCCAAACCGCTTCTCGGGCGGATCTGCGCTTCAAAACCTACAGGCAATTCAATATATAACCCTGTTGGGACTAATTTACGTTCCATTGGTTTAAGCGAAATGGTTTCGTCAAGATCGGCCCGCAAATCCATACCGGCTGCGTGCAAAGTTTCGTAAGCAGGTAAGCTATTTTTCGACTTGTTAATTATCCTGATGTTCATCGCTTGTTAAATATTGCCTTAAGTTCTTTCTTCTCTGTATAAAAAGCACCCGCTACAAATAACAGTAACAGTGCATTACCTGCAAATATATTACGTTTAAACACACTGAATGATAAATAAACGAGTACAATTGCAATAATAATATAAGCCAGGTTCTTTTTTAAATTATACGGAATAGGGTAATTTTTTTGCCCCCATAAATAGGATAGCACCATCATGGTTGCGTAAGCCGTTAAGGAGATCCAGGCCGACGCCATATAACTGTATTTAGGAATAAGCCACCAATTTAAAACAATGGTTAACAATGCCCCGATACCTGAAATATATAAGCCATATTTAGTTTGATCAGATAGCTTGTACCATACCGAAAGGTTCATGTAAATCCCCAGGCTTAAATAGCCAAACAATAATGGAGGAACAACACCCAGGCCTGACCAGTAGATATTATTTACTACATGATTGTGAACAACATGGGTTTGTTTGCCTATGATAATAAAGGCCAATAGGTTAACATTGGCCACCAGGGCAACGCATATAACAGCTACAGTTATCACAAAATAATTCATGATCCGCGCATAGGTTTCGCCGGAGTTCTTATTTTTTGCATGACTAAAAAAGAAAGGTTCGGCACCAAGGCGAAACGCCTGCACAAAAATACTGAGGAACAATGCTATTTTGGCGCAGATCCCATAAATACCCACTTCCTGGTCGCTAATGGCCTGCGGCAGCATTTGCTTTAGCATTGCCTTATCTAACGATTCATTAATAATGAAAGAAATGTTTGCAATAAGGATGGGCCAGCTATAAGTAAACATTTCGCTAAACATAGAAACATCAAACTTTAGCTTCAGCTTTAAGATCTCAGGCAGTAATAAAAATACAGTTAATACACTGGCGGCCGAGTTCGCTAAAAACACATAGCCTACCCAATGTGGCCTGTACCAACCAGCCACCCACTGTGCGCCAGGCAACTGGTGTTTAATAATAAAAGGAATGCCAAACAAGAAGAATAAATTAAACGTCATCACAAATAATATGTTGATGCATTTAATTATTGCATATTTCATTGGGCGCCCATCAGCCCGGATCTTGGCGAACGGGATCACACAAAAAGCATCCACAACCAGTATTACAAGGAAGCATTTAACATAAAAAGCATAGTCGGCATGATCTTTTACCACGCCAGCCTGCAGGTAGTTAATTATTGGGTTTAAAAACAATAAGCAAAATGCCAGGAATACTATAGAAACAGCTATAACTACCCCAAAGGCATTATTATAAACCTGTTGTTTATTGTCTTCGCGTTTTTGCAGATACCTGAAATAGGTGGTTTCCATACCAAACGCAAGGATGGCATTTACAATAGATGCATTACCATATAAAGCGGTAAATATGCCATTACCGCCAACGGGAAGCGTACGGGTATAAATTGGGGTTAGAACGAAATAGATCATCCGGGAAATAATGGTGCTTAACCCATATATGGCAGTTTGCCCAGCAAATTTTTTAGCGGTTGACAATACTTAGATGATATTAATTTAAAAGCTTATACCTGTTACAGCTACTTTTTTACAACCTCAAAATTACGATAGTTTTTCAATTCGCCTTCATTGCTTTCAACAAGATTTACTTCGGCCCCCTGCGGACCTTCATTACACCAGTCTAAAAACATTTCGAGTGCAAACTTATCACCTTCTGCCTCAATAAAAACATCACCGTTAGGCTCATTTTTTATAGATCCTTTAACACCAAGCTGATCAGCAACTGCTTTTGTTGCGGCCCTGAAAGAAACGCCCTGCACTTTGCCTTTTACCGTTATGTTGAGGTGTTTCATGATTAGTTGATTGGGTTGACTGAGTTAGATTAAGTTGATTGGGTTGAAAAATCCAAAATTAGCAATTAAGAAAGTTGATTGGGTTTGATTTGGTTAAATAAGTTGAAATTATTGGAATTGTATTTTAAAAACTCAATCAACCACTCACTTAATCAACTAAATCAACTTCTTCACTTTAGTCTCTGGTGTAATTCTCAGGCCATCAAGGCCGGTTATCAGGTTTAGGCCGGGGGTTTTGCCGGGTTCAAGGGTGCCTTTTTCGTCATCAATGCCTAAATATTTAGCACCGTTAAGGGTACCCCACGCTATTAACTGCTGTGTACTTATTGAAGGGAACTTTGCTTGTATGGTACGCATTTCGCTTAAAATGCATAACTTTTTATTTGATGCCAGGCTATCGGTACCCAGGGTAATGTTGTACCCCTGGCCTATAAATAATTCAATTTTTGGCAGTATGCCTTCAATATAAAGATTTGCATTTGGACAAAAACAAAAATGGATCTTACGATCAAATCGTTTGATGAAGTATATATCTTTTAAATTGGTACAGGTATTATGCACTAGTAAAATTTCTTGCTTTGTGGTTAATAATGGCAATATTGACTGGAGGGAATTGCGCGCTTGCGGTTTAAAATGGGAAATGTCCATTCCAAAATGCGCATACAGGTCATTAAAGTTCCCCAGTTTATACCTGTAAAACTTGTTTTCATCCTCGCATTCCTGGTTATGAATACTGATGAGGTTGTGGCCGGTATCGCTATATTTTTGGATCAGCTTAAATAATTCCTTAGATACCGAATATGGCGCATGCGGAGTTATTGAACAAGGCAACGGCTTAAATTCATTCAATAGAGACAACGCATTATCAAATACTTCCGTTGCTCTGCCAGGTAAAAAGCCAAAAGTTTCAATAAAGCTGTGATAATATAATTTACTATTTTTCTTAATATCGATAGTGCTGTTAGTGTTTGAGATATCGCCAACAGCAACAATACCATTCTCAAACATTTCACTGTCAGCCCTGGCGGCAGCATCCAATACCAGGATACTATCGGCACCGCGGCTTTTTTGAAGGTCAATAATAAAATTAACCAAACCGGTGCGTTGTTTAACTTTTTCCTTTAGGTGTGAGAGTTCAAGATGACAATGGGTGTTAATAAAACCAGGGCAAATAATACCGCTAACCTGTTCAACGGGGGCATTGTAAGTTTCCGGCAATAAATTGGGATCAATAACGGCTGTTATCTTCCCAAAATCATCAACAGTAACTATTCCATTCTTAATTGGATCGGCACAAACAGGGTAAACGTAATCGGCTTTAAAACTTTTCATTCAAGTATTTAGTAACACTTCCCGTAAAATTCTTTAACTAATCCAACTATACCTAATACACTTAACTTTTAGTTATTGTTTTTAAATATAAAAGAATGTCATTTAAAAAAAGATAGTTTTTTTTATTTAGTACTTTTGCATCGTGAATAATACAAAAGGAAAAATTGACATCCGCAGCCTAAGCCTTAGCGCTTTACAGGAACATTTTATCCAAATGGAGGAAAAAGGGTTCAGGGCAAAACAGGTATATGAATGGCTATGGAAGAAATCATGCTTTTCTTTCGACGAGATGAGTAATATTTCAAAAGAACTGCGCACCAAACTAAATGAGAATTTCACTATCAACAATGTTAAAATTCATAACTCACAGTTCAGCGCGGATAAAACTATAAAAAATTCTTTTATTTTACACGATACTCATTTAATTGAAGGTGTTTTAATTCCAACTCCCGGCCGCATGACAGCCTGTGTATCATCGCAAGTAGGCTGCAGCTTAACCTGTAAATTTTGTGCAACAGGATACATGGATCGTAAACGCAACCTGAACCCCGATGAGATCTACGATCAGGTAGTACTTATTGATAAGCAGGCCAGGGAAAATTACGGCATCCCGCTTTCAAATATTGTTTACATGGGCATGGGCGAGCCATTGCTGAACTACAAAAACGTACTGGATTCTGTTGAAAAAATAACGTCGGAAGAAGGCCTTAATATGGCGGCTAAAAGAATAACAGTATCAACTGCCGGAATAGCCAAAATGATAAAAAAATTGGGCGACGACCAGGTAAAATTTAACCTGGCGCTGTCACTGCATGCCGCCAATGACGAAAAGCGGAATACCATAATGCCCATTAATGAGCAAAACTCGTTAAAGGCGTTGGCCGAGGCTTTGAAATATTATTACGCAAAAACCAAAAACCCGGTAACCTACGAGTATATTATTTTTGATGGGTTTAATGATAATATTGAAGATGCTGCCGAGCTTGCCCAGTTTTGCAAGCACCTGCCCTGCAAGGTTAATATTATTGAATATAACCCTATTTCAATGGCTGCGTTTATTAATGCCGGCGAAGATAAGGTAGAAGCATTTGCTGATTATTTACGCAAACAAGGCGTTAATGTGCATCTGCGCCGCAGTCGCGGAAAAGATATTGACGCCGCTTGTGGGCAACTGGCGATAAAAGAAGAAGCGAAGGTTTAAGAAAAGAACCTGTCATTGCGAGGTACGAAGCAATCGCGAACTCTGCATTTCCGCTTTGCAAGCTGTACATCGTTCTATCTGCTCTGTAAGTTCGCGATTGCCGCGCTATCGCTCGTAATGACAATTTTTATTGTTTTCCTTAAATAAAAACCAAAATCTGCTTAAATTGAACCCATGAACCTGCAACGCAGTTACCTGGCCGATTTTGTTTCACTGTTGTTTCCTGAACTTTGCGCTGCCTGCCGGGAAAGCCTGGTAATAAATGAGCATCTGCTTTGTACCGATTGCCGCTATAACTTACCTTATACCAATTTCCATTTACAGCTTGATAATATTGTTGCCCGGCAATTTTGGGGTAAAATTAAGCTGGAGGCTGCCTTTGCGCTTTTTTACTTTAACAAAGGCGGAAAGATCCAGAACCTGATGCACCAGTTCAAATATAATGGCATGCACCAAATTGGGAACCTGTTAGGGAACATAGCTGCAGAACAGTTGGTTAAAAACGATTTGTTCACTACAGTAGACTTTATAATTCCAGTTCCGCTGCACACAAAAAGATTAAAGGAACGCGGTTATAACCAAAGCGCTTGCTTTGCCGAGGGATTGGCTGGTAAAATGAATGCTGTTGTTGAGGATAATAATTTGGTGAGGGCAAAATCTACTGAAACCCAAACCCATAAGTCGCGCTTTGCAAGGTTTGAGAACATGCAGGAAGTTTTTGCAGTTAATAACCCTGAAAAGCTAATAAATAAACACGTTTTATTGGTGGATGATGTTATAACCACTGGGTCAACGCTTGAAGCTTGTGGTGCACAATTACTTAAAATTGAAGGATTGAGGCTGAGTATAGCTACAATTGCTTATGCGGAATAGGATACTTTGATTTCGCCGATTATTAAGTTTGATTTCACTGATAACATTGACCAGCAAAAAACTGCCAACTGCTACTGCACACTGCCAACTATACTTTCTGGTAAGCGCTCAATTTTTCGAATAAATTTTTAGGATCGAATGGTTTTAGGATATAATCGTTCATGCCGGCATCTTCAATCTGGTTTCTTTCGCTGCTTAGCATTGATGCAGTAAGGGCAATAATAGGTAATTGCTGAAAGTAAGGCTCCTGCATCGCGCGGATCAGCTGGGTAGCTTCAATGCCTCCCATTTCGGGCATGTAAACATCCATCAAAACAACATCATAATTTTGATTATTTGTTATCTTTTCAACAGCTAGTAAGCCATTTTCAGCAAAATCGGCACGTGCCCCCCACCTGGTGAGTACTTTGTTAATTAAAAGCCTGTTTATGTTGTTATCATCAACAACCAGCACATTTATATTTAATTCAGTTTCCAATTTTTTAAATTTAGTAGCTGTAAATTATACGCCTTTATACGTTATAACATCCAAAAGGTTATGAAAAGATTGTGGATAGACGCAAATATTTGCGTCTATCCACGAGTGCCTAATCTATTTCTGAATGTTTTATACGATAAAGCGGGTAATCATGCATAAGCTTATGCACTTTTTTCCGTACTTTTTTTAAGTTGTCCTCATTTTCCGGATCACTAATAACCTGGTCTATCAGCTCAACAATATCTTCCATTTGTTTTTCCTTCATTTCACGTGTTGAAATTGCAGCCGTTCCTACACGGATACCTGAAGTAACAAAAGGCGATTTATCATCATAAGGCACCATGTTTTTATTCACGGTGATATCGGCAGCAACCAAAGCATTCTCGGCAGCCTTACCGGTAATGTTTTTATTGCGAAGGTCAATCAATATCAAGTGGTTATCAGTACCGCCCGAAACAATCTCATACCCTCTGTCGGTAAATGCTTTAGCCATTGCGGCTCCATTCTTTTTTACCTGTACTATGTATTTCATATAGTCATCGCTCAAAGCTTCGCCAAATGCAATAGCTTTTGCAGCAATAATATGCTCAAGCGGGCCACCCTGTGTACCCGGAAAAACAGCCATGTCCAATAAAGCTGACATCATCCTGATCTCGCCTTTTGGTGTTTTAAGTCCCCACGGGTTTTCGAAATCTTTTCCTAAAAGGATCATTCCACCACGCGGGCCGCGTAACGTTTTATGGGTTGTTGTGGTAACAATATGGCAATGCGGCAGCGGGTCATTTAATAAGCCCCTTGCTATAAGCCCGGCAGGATGCGAGATATCAGCCAATACCAAAGCGCCAACTTCATCAGCCACTTTGCGGATAAATTCATAATCCCAGTCGCGCGAGTAAGCCGAAGCGCCACAGATGATCAGTTTTGGCTTTTGCTCTAAAGCTACTTTTTTAAGCTGCTCATAATCAACCAGGCCTGTTTCTTTCTTCACCCCATAAAAATGAGGCTCGTATAACTTACCTGAAAAGTTTACCGATGAACCATGTGTTAAATGGCCGCCATGCGACAGATCAAAGCCTAAAATTTTATCCCCCGGTTTCAAAACCGCCAGCATTACTGCGGCATTAGCCTGCGCACCTGAATGCGGCTGAACGTTTGCCCACTCAGCGTTAAACAATTGTTTGGCTCTGTCAATAGCTATTGTTTCAATTTCATCAACAACCTGGCAGCCACCATAATAGCGTTTACCTGGTAATCCTTCGGCATATTTGTTGGTTGCTACCGATCCGGCTGCTTCCATAATCTGCCTGCTTACAAAATTTTCAGATGCGATGAGCTCTATGCCTTCTTCCTGGCGTTCCTGCTCCTCATCCAATAGCTTAAAAATTAGTTTGTCTCTTTTCATTGTGTAGTTAAATCGGGGCAAAGGTAAGTATTTAGATTTGAGATGGGATATTCGGGATATGAGATTTTTTAGTCCAGAAAGCATTAATTGTAATGCCCTCTTAAAGAGATAACGTATACAATTTCCGCATCTATCTTATATATTAACCGATGCTCTCTATTAATTCGTCTTGACCAAGTGCCTGAAAGATTATGCTTTAATGGCTCCGGCTGACCAATCCCGTTGTATGGATCTGCCAGAATAGAATGAAGAAGTTCTTTTATCTTTTTAACGGCTTGATTATTTCCGGTCTTTTTGAAATAATCCAGGTCATCATCTGCCTGCTTCGTAAATTTTAAGATCACAGATCATCGATATTTACCACCCGTGTTTCGCCCCGTTCAATCTGCTTTAGGCCTTCTTGTACTTTAGCAACAAACTCCGGGTTATAAACAGACTTTCCTTCCTCGAACGAAATTTTAAAAGCCTTCATAAAGGATTTTAAAGCGGCCAGCTGTTTTTTATTTTCAGGATGAACGATTAATGTTTCCATATCACAAATTTAAATTATTTAAATTAAAACGCATATGGTATTCCTCATTTATCTATGCGTTCCCACCCACCTCCGGCTTCGCTGAAATCCAAAAATTATTATATCCCAACCCTACCTGGATCTCTATCAGTTCCTGCTGCAGCATTTCGAGCACGGCTAAAAAATTATAAACAAAATGCACCTTGTTTTCTGATTGGCCTGCAATGGCTTTAAAATCCATCATTTTGTTTATCCGCAATAAATCGCTGATGGTTTTCTTTTGCTGCTCAATGGTGTATGGGTATTGTACAACCGTGTGTGTAACTTCTTCGGTACGGTTAAGGAAACGTTTCATCAACCGGCCATAAACCATCATTAATTTATAAAGATTTAATTCTGAAAGCTCTTCGCCCGGCAGTGCAACAGCCTCAGTTTGTTCTATGTCGAATTTTATATTACCCCGCTTCTCCTGCATAAACCGCTCATCTTCCAGCGGGTGCAGCTCTTCGCACACCTCTTTGAATTTTTTATATTCAATCAATTTACGGATCAGATCTTCCTTTGTATCGGTTTGATTGCCATCATCTTCGGCTTCGTATCGCGGCAGCAGCATTTTAGCCTTGATCCGCATCAGCGTGGCAGCCACAATAATAAATTCACTGGCCAGCTCCATATTAAGGCTGGTCATTTGATGGATATAGTTTAAAAAATCATCTGTGATCCTTGCAATTGGAATATCGTGGATCTCGAGCTCATCCCGCTCGATAAAAAAAAGCAAAAGGTCAAATGGCCCTTCAAACTGGGGCAACTTTATCTCAAAATTTTCTTCGACCATCATTGGTTCAAAAATAGGTAAAAAGTAAGGGTTGTGAAACTAATCTGAAAATGGCAATTCGTTTGGCATATTTGGTGCGTATGCAATACGCCCTTACCTGTTACTCATATCAAAATTGACCCAAAAGTGTAAGGGCGTATCGCATACGCCCCCGCCACGCAGACCCGCCCTATCGTCCATTGCCGCGAAGATCTATAGCCAATCATAGGCTAAAAAGACTATCCTTCCGTCATTATCAACATCTCCTATTTAACGTTCAATAATTATTCAAAAAGTTTAGCTATTAATTTATAATAAATTGCCGTACTTTGTAAGTTAAATATTTAAGGACTTAAATGCAGGTACCAGCAGGCCATTTACTTCAAAAAATCAATACCCCGTCTGATCTAAAACAGCTTAAAGAGGATGAACTTAAACAAGTTTGCCAGGAGTTGCGTCAATATATTATTGATGTGGTTTCGGTAAACGGCGGGCATTTTGCAGCCAGTTTAGGTGTGGTTGAATTAACAGTTGCACTACAATATGTTTTAAATACACCTTACGACCAATTAGTATGGGACGTTGGCCACCAGGCTTACGGACATAAAATATTAACCGGTCGCCGGGACCTTTTTCACACCAACAGAGTGCATGGCGGCCTGAGCGGTTTTCCAAAACGTTCAGAAAGCGAATACGATACTTTTGGCGTGGGCCATTCGTCAACTTCAATTTCCGCCGCTTTGGGTATGGCGGTAGCTTCGCATTATAAAGGCGAAACCGACAGGCAGCATGTAGCAGTAATCGGTGATGGTTCCATGACGGCAGGCATGGCTTTTGAGGCATTGAACCATGCGGGGATTGAAAACTCAAACCTGTTGGTTATACTGAACGATAACAACATGTCTATCGACCCAAATGTCGGGGCTTTAAAGGAATATTTAACTGACATTACCACATCAAAGCCTTACAACCGTTTCAGGGACGATATTGCACATATACTTGCCAAAATATCGGCAATAGGGCCAGATGCTTTTAAGATTGCCCAAAAACTGGAAAAAAGCATTAAAGGCACACTGCTTAAAAAAAGCAACTTTTTTGAAGCGCTTAAATTCAGATATTTCGGCCCCATTGACGGGCATGATGTGGAACACCTGGTAAAAGTATTACGTGATCTGCGTAATATTCCCGGGCCCAAGATTTTACATTGTGTTACAGTAAAAGGTAAGGGCTATGCCTTAGCCGAAAAAGACCAAACCAAGTGGCACGCCCCCGGCTTGTTCGATAAGATAACCGGCGAAATAAAAAAATCAAAATCAGATAAACCTCAACCGCCAAAATACCAGGATGTATTTGGACATACGATTATTGAGCTTGCGGAGCAAAACCCTAAAATAATGGGAATAACGCCTGCTATGCCTTCAGGATGTTCATTAAACCTGATGATGAAGGCGATGCCTAACCGCGCCTTTGATGTGGGTATAGCCGAACAGCACGCTGTAACATTTTCGGCGGGCCTGGCTTCACAGGGATTAATTCCGTTTTGCAATATATACTCCAGCTTTATGCAAAGGGCTTATGACCAGGTGATACATGATGTAGCCATACAAAACCTTAACGTGGTATTTTGTCTTGACAGGGCGGGTGTTGCCGGCGCAGACGGGCCAACACATCATGGCGCTTATGACCTTGCCTTTATGCGTTGCATTCCTAATATGACGGTTTCAGCGCCAATGAATGAAGAAGAATTGAGAAACCTGATGTTTACTGCCCAACAGGACGATATGGGCCCCTTTGTTATAAGATACCCGCGCGGAAATGGTGTTATGGTTGACTGGCAACGGCCTTTAAAACCTATAAAAGTAGGTAAGGGGCGTAAGATCTGTGATGGCGAAGAGGTGGCAATACTATCAATAGGCCATATTGGCAATGAAGCTGTAAAAGCTACAGCCGAATTAAATGCAGAAGGCTATTATCCTGCTCATTACGACCTTCGTTTTGTGAAACCTTTAGACGAGGCCTTATTACATGAGGTATTTACAAAATTCAGCAAAGTAATTACCGTTGAAGATGGCTGTCTTGAAGGGGGCATGGGAAGTGCAGTACTTGAGTTTATGGCTGATAATAATTATCAATCGCAGGTTGTACGTTTAGGGATCCCCGATCAGATTATTGAGCACGGTGAACAACCCGAGTTATGGGCTGAATGTGGTTATGATGCCGCCAGTATAACAGCAAAAGTGAAAAATTTAGGCATAAAACAAAATAAGCATATTATAGCGTCTTAGGAAGATGTGCGGATTTCGGATGTGCGAATGTGCAGATGAAGAAATTTGATGATGTGCAGATTTGAAGATAATAAAATCATTTTAGTGCAATAGTAAATCAGATATGCGTTTTTTTTCATCCGCACATCTGCATATTTACACATCCGCACATCGTCTTCCGCACATTTGCACATTAATGCGCTTTATAACTCGCTAAATCGTTATACAGGCTGCGGAATGAGCTGCGGAGACCGAGGGTTATCATTGAGGTTTTATCGTTAAACTGGCTATTCTTTTCATTCCTTAACAGGCCGCCAAGCTCAATCCGTAAGTTATATTTAGGGTTTAGCAAATAACCTGCTTTCCCTTCTATATAAACCATATTGGTAGTAAGCCCCTGCCCTATATAATTACCATAAACCCGCGCAGGATTATTATAATTCTGGAATGGGTCTTTCCCGTAATTTAGCCCGTTAACATCCAATCCGTAATGACCATAATCAACCTCCCCTGAAAAATCAAATCTTTTGTAGGAGTAATTTAACAAGCCAACCACCTCTCTGAAATTAGCTCCCCATGG
>JAQBOS010000395.1 GCA_028287925.1 Mucilaginibacter sp.
AAAATTATAACATTTAAAATCATGAAAAAGATAATTACACTGGTGCTTATATTATTTACCGCAATAAATACCCATGCACAGCTGGCCAATACTAAATGGAAAGGCACGCTTAAAATTGAAGAAGATGTTCCCGCCTTTTTTGATTTTGGAAGCGACACCTTAAAAATTACCCGTTTTGCCAATAACGCGCCTATAGAAAACATGATCTACACCATAACGGACTCAACCCTCACCTTAAAAAAAACAGCGGGTCAGAGCGATTGTGATAATGATGTAATAGGGAAATATAAATTTTGGACAAATGGCGATAAGCTATCGCTTAAGCTGCTAGCCGATGCCTGCGAAGACAGGTCGTCTGTGCTTGATAATACCACTTATGCTAAATTTGCCTGGCCTGCAGAAGCAAAAGTGGATGAAACCATATTAAAACAATATCCCGGTGATTATGCGATGGATGACCAGCATAAAATAACCATCAGTCTCGAAAACGGTAAGCTAATGGCCGACTCAAAAACAAATTTAGAAGCAAAAACTACTTTATATGCCTTAAGTGAAACCAAATTCTCTTTTCACATAGGGGAGATCGCGCTTGAATTTATAAAAGAAGCCGGTGATAAAGTAAGCAAATTTGTAGTGCACCAGGATGGCAAGAATTATGATTGGAAAAAAATAAAATAATTCACCGGAAGATTTGACAACCCTTAAGGGTTGCCAAATCTAAACTGGAAAAAAATGCACTATCTATCAAGGGCAGTAACCGTAGATACATGTATTCCCAACGCATGTATATCCTTTGATAAGATTTGGATCGGCCTGGCAGGCACTCGGGCAATTTAAGTTGTTCCCATAGCACGGTCCTGGCATGCCACCCATAACTGATCTCATTTCACTTCTGTTTAGGCTTTTACCTAAATTTTTAGGTTGCTTCATTTTTTGAAATTTAAATTGGTTAATCCGCCTACTCTCTTCTAAAGGTTTTCAGCACTCCCCTTTTTCTTTGGCCAAAAGAAATTCTTAATAAAATATATTTCAATTTTCCCTGTTCAGGAATATGATGCATCAATCGTTTTTATTTATGTTCAATCAGGCTTTATCGTATCTTTAATCCCCTAGCACTAAATAGCATAGGCTTTACATTTGCCTTAGTGGCAACACCTTAATTATATTTCTGCATGCTTCGATTAAAAAATAGTGATTAAGTTTTAGGGTTATTTATTTAAATGTACAAATACATTTAATTGTTTGTCAACTTTAAAATTTATTTATTTTTATTTTTAAAGGATATTAGAAGATTCCCTAACAGGACAATCAAAATCACTTATGCCTTTAACCCAAACCACAAACCCAATCTCCACCCGCCTGCTTTCCCTCGATTTTCTTCGCGGCTTTATAATGGTATTGCTTGCCATTGAATCAACCGGGATCTATGATTACTTGTACGAGCATACCCATGGGCGTTTCATTGAGCAATTTACCCACCACCCATGGCATGGCCTTCATTTTTGGGATTTAGTGCAACCAGCCTTTATGTTTATGGCGGGCGTGGCTATGGCATTTTCATTAAATAAGCAATGGGCTAATGGCGTTACCTGGAATCAAACATTTAAAAAAACATTAAAGCGCTGCGGCTGGCTGTTCTTTTGGGGTGTACTTGATTATGCCGTTCGTCCAAAAGGTTTATCATTTGAATTGTGGGATGTATTAACCCAGCTTTCATTTACAACTTTGGTAGCATTCCTGATCTTCAGGTGGAGCTCAATTGCACAAATAAGTGTTTGCATAGGCTTACTGCTCCTTACCGAAGTTTTATACCGGTTTACACATGTCCCCGGTTTTGATCAGCCCTTTACTGATCAGCACAATTTTGGCAATTATATCGATCTGCTGCTGATGAATAAGATAAATCCCGGCGGATGGGTGGCTATAAACTGTATCCCAACCGCTGTGCATACCATTGCCGGGGCTTTGACGGGTAAGCTGTTGTTAAATAGTAACAATAAATTAAGGCAATTGATACTTTGGGGCCTTGCCTGCCTGCTTATTGGCTATGGCCTTGATGTATTAAATATAACCCCGATAATTAAACGCATTGCCACTACCTCGTTCACCATAGCCTCGTTAGGCTGGTGCCTGTGGTTTTTGGCGCTTAGCTATTGGTGGGTTGATGTAATGGGGCATCGAAAATATTTAACCTTTTTTACCATTGTGGGCATGAACTCCATTTTCATTTACCTGTTTTTTGAAATTGTTGGCAGCCGGTGGTTTAATGGCTACATACACAATATCAGCAATGGCGTGCTAAGCTGGTTTAATGCCGGTGAACTGTTGAAAGTTATTGTTGGAGCTATCTGCATTTTTGGGCTTGAATGGTTGCTTTGCTATTTTCTGTATAAGAAAAAGGTATTTTTTAAGCTATAGCTGAACAATCTTTGTTTTATTTAGTTGATTAAGTTGAACCCGGATCCTGACTGTAATCTATGAAGAACATTCTACTTTTATTTACAATCCTGTTACTGTTTAGTAAAGCAAATGCCCAATCTACTGCGGATAGTGCTATCCTCAAAAAATCAACCCTAAAAACTTTAACCGATGAAGAATATACGGCATTATTAAATGGGGATGATTTATACCACATGTCATTAGCTGCTGAATTAAATCATTTTCCTTCGCCAGAGAAAGCGCTGAAATATAAAAAGGAATTAGACCTTAGTCCGCAGCAAACAACTAAACTAAATGCCATTGTAAAGGAATTACACCGTAAAAAACTGGAAATGGGGCTGATAATTATCCGCAATGAGCGTACGCTCGATAGTATTTTTAAATATAACCGGCTTGACAATGGCTCATTAATATTTTATGCAAACCGTTATGGTTTATACCAGGGCGAGCTCAGGAATGTTATTTTACAATCGTACCTGGTTACCAAAAATTTATTAACGCCACAACAGGCACTAAAAATTGAGTTATTAGAAAAACGTAATTAACTGAAATACCATTAGATTTATTTAATTTAGCGCCCCTAATTAAGTGTAAAACATTTATTATGTTTTGTAACACAAAATGGGTGTGAATTTGATTTATATAGAAAGTTCATCTCACTAATAATAAAATTGTTGAATGAAAATAACTTTTGACTTTGAAAAACCGCTTGCCGAGCTGCAGCAGCAGATTGAAAAGGTAAGGCAGGTTGAAGATAAAAACAAGCTGGATATGTCGGCAACGATAGCCGAGCTTGAAAGCAAATTAGAAGCCGCAAAAAAAGAGATCTACGCCAATCTTACCGGCTGGCAAAAAGTACAGATCTCACGGCACCCCGAAAGACCTTACTCATTGCAATATCTTGAATTGATGTGTGATGATTTTATTGAGCTGCACGGCGACCGTACCGTAGGCGATGATAAAGCGATCATAGGCGGTTTTGGAACTATCGGCGGACAAACAGCTATGTTCATAGGTCACCAAAAGGGCCGTAATACCAAAGAACGCCAAATGCGCAACTTCGGTATGGCTAATCCCGAAGGTTACCGCAAGGCACTAAGGCTGATGAAGCTGGCCGAAAAATTCAATAAACCGGTTATAACGTTGATTGATACCCCGGGAGCATTCCCAGGCCTTGAAGCCGAAGAACGCGGGCAAGGCGAAGCCATAGCGCGCAACCTGCTGGAAATGTCGATATTAAAAGTTCCCATTATCTGTGTTGTTATAGGCGAAGGCGCATCAGGCGGAGCATTAGGACTAGCCATTGGTGATAGGGTATTAATGCTTGATAATTCATGGTATTCGGTTATCTCTCCTGAAAACTGTTCAACCATCCTGTTCAAAACATGGGAACACAAGGAAAGAGCAGCAGAAATGCTGAAGCTTACCAGTACCGAAATGTTGAAAAACAAGCTGATTGATGGTGTAATTAAAGAGCCCCTTGGCGGCGCCCACCAGGATCCGGTTGCTATGGCTGCCATTTTAAAGAAACAGCTTTTAAAAGACCTTAAAATATTAAAAGAACGCAATATTGATGAACTTGTTACCGAACGTATTGATAAGTTCTGTAATATGGGTGTGGTGATTGAAGACTAAACCTCTATATCCTCCATGTCATTGCGAGCGCAGCGTGGCAACCGCACGCCGTGCACAACCGCCAGTGCAAGTTCTACACTTTCCTCTTCGCCCTGTATAGTATGCGATTGCTTCGTACCTCGCAATAACACAATATATTAAAAAGCCCGTTCAAACAATAAATTTGAACGGGCTTTTTATTTTTTTACAATAACTACTCCACCACCAACGTAGCAATTGAATGCGCCAAACTAGTTGTTTTAGCAGCCTTGCCTTTTATCCATAATGAATAATCGATATTCTCGTCACCACGGTTCATTACCACAACAGCAAGTTTACCATCAGGATTTATATATGCTGTAGTTAAAAGCTTATCCCTGCTTGCTGAACTTACAATACGTTTAGCGCCCGGGTGAATAAATTTAGAGAAATGGCCCATATAGTAATATGAGTTTGTATAGATCAAACTCCCGTTACGGGTATCGGCATGGATAGGTGCAAAGCAAAAATTGCCAACGTGGTTTGGTCCGCCTTTTTCATCAAGCAGGATGTTCCAGTCTGTCCAGCCTACGGTTCCGGCGTTAAAATCATTCATCATTGAAAGGCCGTAACGTTCGCCAAGCGCCCAATCATTAAGCCTGTTAAAATCAAATTTCTCAACGCAGCCTTCGGTAAATATCAGTTTTTTATCCGGAAAGGCTTTAGCAACAAGGCGGGTATTCTCAAAGTTCATACCTGCGCCTGTCCAGGTTTCGTACCAATGAAAGCCTATGCCCCAAACATATTTCGCTGCTTCAGGGTCTTCCAGTATGGTACTTGCACGCTGATACATTAAATCGCGGTTATGATCCCAGGCAATCAGTTTTTTACCTGCCATGCCTGCTTTATATAAAGTTGGACCTAAAAAGTTCTTGATAAAATCGCGCTCATCCTCGGCAGTGTACAGGCATGATTCCCATGTTTGGGTAGCCATTGGCTCATTCTGTACGGACAGGCCCCAAATAGGGATGCCCAGCTTTTCATAAGCTTGGATAAATTTTACGTAAAAGTTTGCCCATGACTGGTCGTATTTAGGCAACAGTTTACCGCCATGCAAAACATCGCCATTGGTTTTCATCCATCCCGGCGGGCTCCACGGACTGGCAAACAAGGTGAGCTTGCCACCTGCCGCTGCCGTAACCTCTTTTATAAAGGGAATGCGGTATTTTTTATCATGACTTACATCAAATGATTTTAAGCTTGCATCATTATTCTTAACGTAGCTATAGCTTTCGCTCGAAAAATCACTGCTTTGAATACTGGTGCGGCCCAGCGTGTATCCAATCCCTTTATCTTTATCAAAATAAGCGGTCAGGAATTCCTTTTGCTTATCCTTAGGTAATTTATAAAATGTTTCGGCGCTAGCATCCGTTAACGCACCGCCAATGCCCAGCATGGTTTGGAATGTTTTTGAGGGATCAACAAATATAGCCACCTCAGTTTCAACCGGCTGTGGATTGCTGGTAAATGTAAGGGTTGCCGTTTGTTTAAGCCTGTCGTCAGTGCCTTTAGCGGTTACATATACCTTTACCGTTTTATT
Source organism: Mucilaginibacter sp. (assembly GCA_028287925.1). GTDB lineage: Bacteria > Bacteroidota > Bacteroidia > Sphingobacteriales > Sphingobacteriaceae > Mucilaginibacter. Next base: position 5,633 of record JAQBOS010000395.1, read on the forward strand.
GGCTGCTGAATACGGCTGAGCCTTTTGTGCATTGGCAAGATTAACGGTAACTAAAGCCGTCAAAACAAAACCGATGGAAAGTTTAAGAAATCTTCTTTTCATAATGGATTAAAAATGGATAATGAGAATGCTTACAAGCAGGGTTATAACAACCAAATCTATTAAAGATAATTAAAATATCGGCACAAAAACCGTTTAATTAATTGGCTTATAGCGGATTGAAACATCACCGATACGCATTAATACCACAGCTAACCATACTCATTACCAGCAAGTTTATTTTATTCCTCATATTACGGCAATGCGGTTAAATACCAAGTTACAAGAATGTAACTTTACCTGTAGCAACGTCATAAATTCCGCCCACTATTTTAATTTTCTTCTCCTTCACAAGCTTATCGATTATCGGACTGTCTTTGCGCATTTTTTTTATGGTAAGCTCCACATTTTTTACCATTACAGCGTGCACAAACTTTCTGTTTCTCGATGTCCTGTCCCCTGGCATTTTCACAGCATCAACTGCGGGCTTAATTTTAGCTAACATAGCGGTAATATTCCCCAGCTTCACATTATCGATGGCAGACTCAATCGCCCCGCAACCCTCATGGCCCAGCACTACAATTACTTTGGCGCCCATCACATAACAGGCAAACTCCAGGCTACCCCAAATGTCCTCATTTCCAATATTACCGGCCACGCGGGCTACAAATAAATCGCCTATTCCCATATTAAAAACAGGCTCCACCGGCACCCTTGAGTCAAGGCACGATAGAACAGCTCCTATGGGGCGCTGGCCGTTAGCTGTCAAGCGAATCCGAAGGCTGTCGTTCATCACCAGCGGTTTAAAGGCGTAAAAACGACGGTTGCCACTTTTCAGCAAAGCTATAACGGAGTCGGGTGTCATTGGCTTAGCGGTAATTACGCTATGGAGAGCTTTTGAACTGCGTGCAGCCGCATCATCTGTTTTGTATGATGTTTTGCTGCTGAATGAAAGTGAAATTGTTGTAATAAAAATAAAGACTAGCTTCTTCATGTGATTTAGGTTTATAGGTTTATAAATAATATACAATATTATAAAAAAAATATTATTATAAGCAACTAATAATAAGATAATTAAACTAATGTAAAAATATATCTTAGCGTTAAAGCACTGTAACAAAACCGGACACTTACCGTACGGATATGCAACAAACGTACACCCTAATAAAATATATCAATTAATTGATTATCAATAACTTAAATTATCGGCATGATGTTAATGATAGAGATTAGAGACCGGAGGTTAGAGATTAGGTTGAAAAACTAAGAAAATCAATAACCATCATTCCACCAATGAACTAATGAGCCATTGAACTAATGAACTAGCCATGATAGAGAACTATTTAAAAATCGCCTGGAGAAACCTGAACAAGCATCGGTTCTTTTCATTAGTGAACATTTGCGGACTAGCCGTCGGTGTAGCAGCTTTCTGGATTATTGCATTATATGTAACCGATGAATGGAGTTATGACCGTTATAATGAAAAATCGGACCGTATTTTCCGGGTGGCACAGCACGGCAAATGGGGTAATGGCGGTTTTAACCTGGCTATTACTTCCATCCCTTACGGACCGGCTTTAAAAGCAGATTATCCCGAAGTTGAGGAAGCCATCCGTATTGATGGAGAAGGCGGTGGTAAAATTATTTATGATGATAAACAGATCACAGCCAATGACATTTCATTTGCCGATAATGCCATATTCAATATATTCTCGTATCATTTTTTATCCGGCGATCCGGAAACTGCCTTGTCAAAACCTCATACTATCGTTTTAACAAAAACCCTTGCAGAAAAGATCTTTGGCGATGCTTCAACAGCCATGGATAAAACCATATCATTTGATAAGAACGATCAAAATGTTGTAACCGGGGTTATTGATGATGTACCGCAAAATTCAACCTTTAAATTTAGTGCGTTGCGCTCGCTTAATGCAGATTATAACGGCAGGTGGGGCAACGCGGGAGTCTTTACATTTGTTTTACTAAAAAACCACGATGATTATAAGAAGATTGAGGCGCACTCTGATGATTTCTTTAATAAACATTTAAAAACTGATTTCGCCGGGGTAAAATACAAAATGGAACTGCAGCCATTAACATCCATCCACCTGCATTCAAACCTTGACTATGAAATGAGTAATAATGGCAATATTACCTATATATATGTTTTCAGCATTGTTGGTTTGTTAATACTGGCAATCGCAGTAATAAATTATGTTAACCTTACCACAGCCCGCTCTTCGGTAAGGGTTAAAGAGATCGGCATCCGTAAGGTTATTGGTTCAGGCAGAAGCCAATTACTTTACATGTTCTTTTCCGAATCTGTTTTGTTAGCCGTACTGGCCACCATTGCCGGGATGGTTTTAATCCAGGCAGCCATACCATACTTCAATCACCTTTCAGGCAAATCACTAGATATCTGGTATTTTGGTGCAGCCAGGTCGCTGGTGATATTTGCGCTGTTTGCTTTACTAATAGGTATTATCAGCGGTATTTACCCTGCTTTGTTCCTTTCCGGCTTTAATACTATCCCAGCAATGAAAGGACAACTGGGTAATCAATCATCAACCATTCTTTTCAGGAAGGGGCTGGTTATCTTCCAGTTTGTTATAACCATTGTGATGATTGTTGGCTCATGCGTAATTTATCAGCAGCTGCATTATGTTTTAAATAAAGATCTCGGTTTTAATAAATCGCAAATGCTAACCTTCCATATTCATAATAAGGGAGCCCGTGCAAAAACTGAAGAAATAAAGGCCCAACTACTCCAAAGCCCATTGATTCAAAGTGTTGCCGTTGCAGGTAACCCTATAGGTAATAATGATATTGGCTCAAGCGATTTTAACATTGGCGCCAATGGCAACAATGCGCCCGATACCAAAATGGTTGAGGAATTAATTGTTGATGAGGATTTTATCCCTGCCATGCAAATAAAAATGGCCGCCGGCCGTAATTTTATAAAAGGCGTTTCAGATACCGCAAACCATTCCATTATAGTTAATGAAACATTGATAAAAGAACTGGGATGGAAAAACCCAATTGGCAGGCGTGTACGCACAGGTGTTGATCATGGCGTTATCACCTACTCAACAATTATAGGCGTTACAAAGGATTTTAACACCTACTCGCTGCAGCACAAAATTTCGCCGATGGTATTAAACTTACCAGCGGTTGCCAATGATAAGGATAACCTGTATGTACGCTTAAGCAAAACCAATATCCCTGCCGCCCTAAACTACCTGCAGCAGGTTTATGCCAGGTTTGATCCTGAAAACAAGGTTGATTATAATTTTCTTGATCAAAACTTTGCCAATCAATATCAATCAGAACAAAAGCAAGGTAACCTGCTGCTTATTTTCACTGTACTTGCCATAAGCGTTGCCTGCTTGGGCCTGTTTGGCCTGGTTACCTTCACTGCTGAACAGCGTGTAAAAGAGATAGGCATTCGCAAAGTATTGGGTGCAGGGATCCATCACATAGTAAATATGCTGGCTAAAGAACTGGTGCTGCTGGTATTTGTTGCTGCAATTGTAGCCACGCCTATTGCCTGGCTGGCAGCAAGCAAATGGCTGCAAAGTTTTGAATACCGGACAAATATCCATTGGTGGGTATTTGCTGCAGCAGGTTTAGCTGCCATGCTGTTAGCTTTTATAACCATAAGCGTACGCTCGGTTAAGGCCGCAATGGCTAACCCGGCTAAGAGCCTGAAAAGTGAGTGAGTTTAATCATTGGTCATTGTGTCATTAGTCATTGGGTTAGCGCCGAATGACTTTATCTGTTTACGCAAAGCGAAGACAGGCCGCACACAACCAATGACTATTGACCAATAACATAATGACTAAAAAATGATATTTAACTATTTCACCATCGGGCTGCGGAACCTTTCGAAAAGAAAAGGCTACACGGCGTTAAACATTTTAGGGCTTGCCATTGGCATTACCTGCTGTTTACTGATCTTTCAGTATGTATCGTATGAGCGGAGCTATGATACTTTTCAGAAAAATTCATCGCAGATTGTTCGGCTTCGGCTGGATCAGTATAAGCAGGGGAAAATGATGTGGCAGTCGGCTACCTCCTACCCCGGCATTGCACCCACAATGAAAAAAATGTATCCCGAAGTAGAAAACTACTGCAGGATAATTGATGATGAATTATTATTGAGCAATGATGCAAGGAATGTAAAATTCTCGGAAACCAAAGGTTACTATGCTGATCCGTCCTCGATAGATATGCTGGGGGTCGATATGATCAGCGGCAGCAATACTACATCGTTAATTGGCCCCAACAAGATCATTATCTCGCAAAGTATGGCCAAAAAATATTTTGGAACCGATGATGTGGTTGGTAAAACACTGCTTGCACGCAGCAGCAGGTTAAATGAATCATTGCAAATAGGTGGTGTATTTAAAGACTATCCTAAAAATTCGCACCTCATAATAGATTACCTGGTGTCGTACAATACACTGGAGGCTGAGTTGGCTATAAACGGTGATAAATCTGACCGGGCAAACAAATCCTTCGGCTGGTACGACTTTTATACTTATATCCAGCTAAAACCCGGTACTGATCCACAAAAATTCCAAGCCGAATTATCCGGCATTGCCGATAAGTACATCAACAGTAAACCTTATGCCAAAGCAAATAATATAAAAGACTATCTCTATGCAATCCCGCTTAGGGATATCTACCTGTACTCCAACTACAACCAGGAGGCCGAAACAAATGGCAGCGGCAGCGCGGTCGGCTTTATGTTTTTGATAGGCTTTATTATAATGGGCATCGCCTGGATAAATTACATCAACCTGTCTACCGCCCGCTCGGTTGAACGCGCCAAAGAAGTTGGCGTGCGTAAAGTGTTAGGTGCAGCCAAATCAAACCTGATCAGGTTGTTTATGCTGGAGAACGTGATATTAAATTTTATGGCAATAGTTATTGCGGCAATAGCTGTATTTGCCTTAACCCCGTGGTTTAATAATTTAATGGGGCGTGAAACGGCTTTGGGTTTCAGCTTATCGGGCAAATATTGGCTCATATTTTCGGGAATCTTTATAGCAGGCACATTGCTATCGGGTTTATACCCTGCATTTGTACTTTCAGGTTACCAGCCGGTTGCTGTTTTGAAAGGAGCATTTAAAAACACCTCGGGCGGGTTATTCCTCCGTAAGAGTTTAATTATTGTTCAGTTCAGCATTTCGGTTATTTTAATTGCAGGTACAATTATCGTGTACCAGCAGGTAAGCTTTATGCGCAATCAAAAGCTGGGGGTTAATATCAACCAAACACTGGTGCTTAATGGCGCACAGTCGGTTACCGATTCGCTATATAAAAACGAGTTTCAAGCTTTTAAGTCTGAGGTATTGAAAAATCCGGGGATTAAAGGTATGGCTGCATCCTCAAGCGTTATGGGCAAAGAAATTTACTGGACAAATAGTTTTGAAAGCCTCGACCATAAAGAGCTGGGAGGGGGTACTTTGTATGTTATGGCTATCGATTATGATTTTATTCCACAATTTCAGTTAAAGCTGCTGGCCGGCAGAAATTTTTCGAAAAATTTTGTGAGCGATAATAAAGGCGCGATAATAAATGACAGGGCTTTAACACAACTGGGGTTTAAAAATCCGCAGGACGCGATAGGCAAAAAAGTCATATCAGGCGATACACTTACGGTAGTTGGCGTAGTACAAAGCTTTCACCACATGGGGCTCCAAAAACCTATCGACCCGCAGATCATCCGTCTTCAATCTGATGTGCGGGGCGCGTATTCCATCAAGCTGCAAACCGCCGACCTGCAGAATACTATTGCAGGCGTAAGAACTACATGGAACAGGTATTTCCCTAATGATCCGTTTAACTATTTCTTTTTAGACGATCAGTTTAACGGCCAGTACAAAAGCGATCAGCAATTCGGAAAAATGTTTACGCTGTTTGCTTTCCTGGCTATACTGATTGCATGTTTTGGCCTGCTTGGTTTATCGGCTTATAATATTTTACAGCGCACAAAAGAAGTTGGCATTCGTAAGGTACTGGGCGCATCAACACAAAGCGTGGTATATATTTTATCAAAAGATTTTATGGTGCTGGTGGTGATATCATTTGTATTATCCGCCCCGGTATCATGGCTGGTAATGCATAACTGGCTGCAAGGTTTTGCCTACCGGATAAATATTAGCCTGTGGGTGTTTGGAGCAGCAGGAATTATTGCAGTAGCTATTGCGCTTTGTACCATAAGCTACCAGGCAGTTAAAGCAGCTTTAACAAACCCGGTGAAGAGTTTGCGTTCCGAGTGAGTTTTGTCATTGGGCATTAGTCATTGGTCATTGCCTGTCCAGTGAATAAATGACCAGCGACTGACCCCACCAATGACTAATGACATAATGACTAATGACCACAACAATGATAAAAAATTATTTAAAAATTGCCTGGCGTAATCTTGTGCACAACAAGATTTCAGCATTGATCAATATCGGCGGACTGGCAGTTGGCATGGCTGTGGCTATGTTAATAGGTTTATGGATCTGGGATGAATTGTCGTTTGATAAATACCATAAAAACTACGACAATATTGCCCGGGTTATGCAAAACCAAACAGCCAACGGTGAAATCAATTCCTTGAAGGCAATGCCTATTCCTGCGGCCTATGAGCTTCGTCATGTTTATGGCAGCTATTTTAAACACGTGGTATTATCATCATGGACTAACCCCCACCTTCTTTCTTTTAAAGACAAAAACATATCCACGCCAGGAAATTTCATGGAGCCTGACGCGCCCGAAATGCTTACCTTAAATATGATTAAAGGTACACGGTCAGCATTAAAAGACCCTTCGTCGGTGTTCTTGTCTTCATCCGTGTGCAAGGCTATTTTTGGCAATGCAGATCCACTCAACAAAATATTAAAGTTAGATAACAATAATTTAAAAGTTGCAGGCGTCTATGAAGATCTGCCGTCAAATACAAGCTTTCATGATATAGCTTTTATAGCTCCGTGGTCCGTATATGAACAATTAGATGATGTAAAGCAGGCCAAAACAAACTGGAACGCTAATTCTTTCCAGGTTTTCGTTCAGGTTGCCGATCAACAAAAAATACCCGTGGTTTCAGCAAAAATCACGGCCCTGAAATTCAACAATGTAGATCAGGGAGGGCAAAAAGCCAATCCTCAAATTTTCCTTTTCCCAATGAGCCGCTGGCATTTATATGCAGAATTTAAAAACGGGGTAAATACAGATGGTAGCATCAAATACATCTGGCTTTTTGGGATCATTGGCATTTTTGTGTTAATGCTGGCGGGAATAAATTTCATGAACCTGAGTACCGCGCGGTCCGAAAAACGGGCTAAGGAAGTTGGGATCAGGAAATCAATAGGCTCATTGCGGGGGCAATTGATCTGGCAATTTTTAAGTGAATCTTTGTTGGTAGCAGTTCTGGCTTTTTTAGCCGCGTTGTTGCTGGTGCAATTAACCCTTCCATTTTTTAATGATTTAACTGGTAAACAATTATTTATTTTATGGAGTAATCCATCATTTTGGCTAACAGGGATAGGATTTGTAATTATTAGCGGACTATTTGCCGGCAGTTACCCTGCTTTTTATCTTTCCTCTTTTCAGCCGGTAAAGGTGTTAAAAGGTTCATTTAAAGCCGGCAAAATGGCCAGCATCCCCCGTAAGGTACTTATTGTTGTTCAGTTTACATTTTCTGTAACAATGATCATTGGAACCATAGTGGTGCTGCGACAAATCCATTTTGCTAAAGATCGCCCTATTGGTTACAGTCGTTCGGGATTAATTATGGTTAGGCCATATTCAGAGAATCTGCACAGGAATTTTGACGCGCTTAGGAATGAGTTGCTTCAAACAAGAACAATAACAGAAATTGCTGAATCGGGAAACCAGATTACAAAAGGGAGCAGATCAAGCGGTGGTTTTACCTGGCAGGGTAAAGACGCCGGTACCGCCGGCGAATTTGCCACTTTTGCCGTAACCCCCGGATACGGTAAAACGGTAAGCTGGCAATTTATCCAGGGCCGGGACTTTACAAATTCATCCGCTTCAGATTTAAATGGATTGATCTTGAATGAGGCAAGTGTAAAATACATGGGGCTTAAAAACCCTGTTGGCCAAATAGTAAGCTGGGATGATAAAAAATATACGGTATTGGGTGTTACCAAAGATATGATCGTGGAATCGCCATATGAACCTGTAAAACCGACTATCTTTTACATCGAAGGTGGCGCAGGTCTGGTAAATGTACGCATTAATCCTAAAATGAGCGCAAGTACAGCAATAAGCAATATTGAAGCTGTTTGCAAAAAATATGCACCCGGAGATCCGTTCGATTACAAATTTGTTGATGACGAATATGCCAAAAAATTCGGTGACGAAGAACGGATCGGTAAGCTGGCAACTTTCTTTGCCGCCCTGGCCATATTCATCAGCTGCCTGGGTCTTTTTGGCATGGCATCGTTTATGGCAGAACAAAGAACCAAGGAAATCGGCGTAAGAAAGATATTAGGAGCTTCAGTATTTGACCTGTGGAGTATGTTATCGAAAGATTTTGTATCACTCGTTGTCATTTCATTGCTTATTGCCACACCGGTTTCCTATTATTTTATGCATAACTGGCTACAAAATTATCAATACCGCTCTGACATATCATGGTGGATATTTGTTGTTACCGGCCTGGGAGCTATCATGCTTACTTTAATTACCATTAGCTATCAAAGTATAAAAACAGCCTTGGCAAACCCGGTGAAAAGTTTAAAGACGGAATAAATAAATAACAGGAAGTTAACAGTTTGCAGTTGGCCGTAAGCAGTTAATGCCCTAAGATAAATTGAATATCTGAAAAAGTAATTCGGCAAGTGACTAAACTCATTTGTTGAATTACCTATGGCATTAGTACTAATTACAAAAATGATGAACAATATTAAAATCGCCTGGCGCAGCTTCCTGAAAAACCGCCAATTTTCATTCCTAAACCTGGTTGGCCTCGCCACGGGTTTAGCCTGTGTGTTAATGATTTATTTGTGGGTAAATGACGAACTACATGTTGGCAGGTTTAATACAAAGGACGGTCAACTTTACCAGGTAATGGAAAATGGCCAATCGCCTGATGGGATTCAAACCGGTGAAAACACCCCGGGCCTGCTGGCAAAGGCTTTGAAAGAGGAAATACCTGAGGTTGAATATGCTGTTTCTACTATTCATCCCGGGGGATTAACCAACGACAAAGGTATTTTGACAGTTGGGGAAAACCGCGTTGAAGCAACCAGCTTATTTGCAGGCAAAGATCTTTTTAATGTTTTCTCCTATAAAGTTATAAAAGGCGATAAAAACCAGGCTTTGGCAAATCCCAAAGCAATTATGTTGTCGGATGAAATGGCCATGAAGCTGTTTCATACAACAGAAAATATAACCGGCAGATCTGTTGACCTCAACCTAACCGGCTTTAATGGATTATATACAGTTACCGGAGTTTTTCAAAAACCACCGGCTAATTCATTGGATCAGTTTGATGTTATTTTCAGCTATGATCTCTTCCTGCAAAAAAATTCAAAACTATTAAGCTGGGGGAACAACGACCCAAATACTTACCTGGTTTTAAAGAGCGGAACAAACATTAACACCTTTAATAATAAAATTACCGGCTTTATAACAGGAAAAAATAAAGACTCAAAATCAACCCTGTTTATCCAAAAGTATGCGGATAAATATCTTTATAACCACTACAAAAACGGTGCGGCAGCCGGTGGAAGAATAGAATATGTAAAGCTGTTTTCAATCATCGCAGTTTTTATATTGATCATGGCCTGTATCAACTTCATGAACCTTTCAACCGCAAAAGCAACCACACGGTTAAAAGAAGCCGGCATAAAAAAAGTAGTTGGCGCAGGAAGGTTAACCCTTATTGCCCAATTCCTGGGCGAATCGTTGTTGATGGCTTTTTTATCATTAGGGATAGCAATAATATTAGTGATTGTGCTATTACCACAGTTTAACCATATCACAGGTAAAAACCTTACGCTGCATTTTGATCCAACATTGCTGTTTTTTGTTTTAGCTATTACCATATTCACCGGGCTTATGGCAGGCAGCTACCCTGCTCTATATATTTCAGGTTTTAAACCTGTTAACGTATTAAAGGGTAAAATAGCGCCATCAGCCGGCAGTGCCTGGGTAAGGAAAAGTTTAGTAATCTTCCAGTTTTCACTATCTGCCGTTTTCATCGTTTCTGTTTTGGTTATTTACAAACAGATGCAGCTGATCCAGACAAAGAACCTGGGCTACAACAGGGATAACATCCTCTATTTTGAAAAGGGTGGAATGGTATCAGACAATAAAGATGATTATAAGCCCGGTGGAAAGTATGAGAAAGAGTTGCAGAGCTTAATGCTTGATGTTAAAAATATCCCGGGCGTAGTAAGCATCGCCAATTTCAGGCATAACATAACCAATCGTCATGGTGGCACTACCGACTTAAGCTGGCCGGGCGAAACACCGGGCACTACCATTAATTTTACTGATATAGCAGCCGGTTATGGCTTTATTGAAACCCTGGGCGTTAAAATGAAAGAAGGGCGACCCTTTTCAATGCAATACAGCAATGAAAGATCAAAGATAATTTTAAACGAAGCCGCTGTTGAAAGTATGGGCTTAAAAAACCCGGTTGGAAAAATTGTTCATTTATGGGGTGATGACAGGGAAATAATAGGTGTTACAAAAAACTTCCATTTCGAGTCGTTGTATGAAAGTTTAAAACCTTGCTTCTTCGATTTTACTTTTAGTAACCGGGCCTCAAAAATAATGGTTAAGATAAAAGCGGGGAGCGAACAGGCCACCATTGCCAAACTCGCTTCGCTTTACAAACAATACAATCCCGGCATGCCATTCGAATACCGTTTTTTGGATGAAGATTACCAGGCGCTCTATTCGTCCGAGCAGCGGGTTACTGTTTTATCAGAATATTTTGCTGCAATTGCTATTATTATTTCGTGCCTTGGCTTATTTGGTTTAGCAGCCTTTACCGCCCAAAAACGGCAAAAAGAGATCGGCATCAGGAAGGTGATCGGCGCAACGGTAAACAATGTTATTGTGTTGCTGTCGGTTGATTTTTTCAAATTGATCCTTATTGCAATCCTGGTGGCTTTCCCATTGGCATGGTATCTCACCAGCCAATGGCTGCGCAGCTTTGCTTATCGCATCAATATTGGGCCGGGTATATTCATAACAGCAGGTATCTCAATTATAGCAATTACTTTAATTACCATCAGTTACCAGGCAATTAAAGCAGCTTTGATAAATCCGGTGAGGAGTTTGAAGAGCGAATAGCCATTGGTCATTGCGTCATTAGTCATTTGGATAACTCCACTAATAACTAATGCCCAATGACACAATGACCAATGATATAATGACTAATGACCAAATAAAATGATAAAGAACTACTTAAAAATCGCCTGGCGAAACCTGATCCATAACAGGGTTTCATCAATGATAAACATTGGCGGGCTGGCTGTTGGTATGGCTGTAGCTATGCTGATAGGCTTATGGGTTTGGGACGAGCTTGCTTTTGATAAATACCATCAAAATTACGGCAGCATTGCCCAGGTAATGGAAAATCAGCAGCTTGGCGATGATATAGGCACGCAGGGTTCCAAACCGATGCCATTGGCTAATGAATTACGAACCAAATACGGCGAAAACTTTAAATATGTTGCCGCAGTCACATTTGGCGACCAGGTTATTACAGCTGACAACAAACCGGTAACCAAATTCGGTGCGTTTACCGAGCCTGATTTCCCGGTGATGATGACGATTAAAATGCTGCAGGGAAACCAGGCATCGTTAAAAGACCCGTCATCTATATTAATTTCGGCATCGCTTGCAAAAACACTATTCGGCAATGCCGACCCGATGAATAAAATTATAAAAGCAGGCGACAGTTTCACGCTTAAGGTAACCGGTGTTTACCAGGATCTTCCTAAAAACACCACCTTTAGCGATGTTACCTACCTGGCGCCGCTTGATTTGCTTTTTAAGGGTAACGACGGAAAGACCGATTGGCACAGCAGTTCGTTCGAAATGTATGTACAGCTTAATCCCAATCATACGTTTGAGGCAGCTTCTGTGAAAATCAAAAACGCTTTATACGAAAATACCAAAAGTGCCACCAAGCCCGCATTGTTTTTATACCCAATGAGCCGCTGGCATTTATATGCCGATTTTAAAAACGGCATAAACACCGGCGGACGCATCCAGTTTGTTTGGTTGTTTGGCATAATCGGCTGCTTTGTTTTAATACTGGCTTGTATTAATTTTATGAACCTGAGTACCGCCCGCAGCGAAAAACGCGGCAAAGAGGTTGGGATCCGCAAGGCTATAGGCTCAATGCGGGGCCAGCTTATAGGTCAGTTTTTCAGTGAGTCGATTTTAATTGCAGGGCTTGCATTCTTATTTTCATTGGTTATTGTACAAGTTGCCCTGCCGTTTTTTAATGACATTGCTGGTAAACAGGTAGGTATTTTATGGACAAACCCTGTGTTCTGGATGCTGTGTACCGGGTTTAGCCTTTTCACCGGAATAGTTGCAGGCA
>JAQBOS010000414.1 GCA_028287925.1 Mucilaginibacter sp.
AACAAACGTACAATTTGGAAAATACCATATTTTATCTTACCGGGAATAGTACAATGGTTGTCCAGTTACACAAAACATTAAAGCAGCAGGGGTATAATCATAACCAAATCAAATCTCAGGGCTTTTGGTCATGATAGGGCGGCTGAAAACCTTCAGAAACTTACGAAGTTTCAAAAACTTCGTAAGTTTGATGTACGCGCAATTTATGCCGACATGGCGCTTTTTGGTGCAGCAGAAAGGTTCAAGCTATCAGTGGCCGGAATTTGTTCATCCAGCTTTGCTGAAATATTTTTTATTGCTTTATCCATACTCTCAGCCGAGCAAAAAAGGTGCTCTTCAAACTGTTTATACTCGGCATGTTTATTATCGCTGTTTTTAATGATATCAATTATACCCAGGATATTTGAGAGGTGTTTACGCACCTCATGCGAATTTATAAATGCCAGCTCTTTCTTATGTGTTGTAAACAATAGCTTTTCATAATGCCGTTTTTGCCTGGCGCTGCGGTATGACATGGTTCCGATCACTATTACCAGCAACGCTACAACTACGGCAAATATGAGCCATAAACGTTCTCTTTTATAAGTTTCGCCCTTTTGAAGATATGAACCCTCAATTTCATCAATCTTAATTTGCGATGAAATATTACCCACTTGGTTAAGTCTTCTTATTACATCTTCAGATTGTTCGAGCGACATTTTGAAATTAAACGCAGCAAGTTTATGATCTTTCCGGGCTTCTGCAATCTGGCCCAAAACTTTGTACAGGTGGTATTTTATCTCGGGGTGATTAACTTCCAAAGGCTGGGCAAGCAATTCGTTAATAATAGTCACCGCCAGGTCCGGTTTGCCACCGTTATAATAAGCATCGGCAAGGTTTTGCTGGTCCTGATCGTTGTATTTATACAGCGTATCATTTTGCATAGCCTTAATTAGTTTTATTGCTTTTTTAAAGTCATACTGCAGCAGGTATAAATAATACTCGGTCCGCTTTTGGTAGGTATACAACTTATAAATATTGCCTTTAATTGCTTTAAGCTTATCGTGGTATTTTTTTAAAGAATCAGGCTTGTTCATCCTGAAAAAGGTTTCCGATTTATTATAGTAAATAACCTTATTTATATAATCGTCATTTGGCGTATATTTCTTACTTAAAGCTTCGGCCTCGTTCAGGTAAAATAATGATTGATTATAAAAATTATTCCTATAGTAAACATCAGACATATTAATGTCTACCAGTAACTGCAAATGAGGGTCTTTTAATTTCACGGCCTCTTTTTTTGAAAGGCCGTAGCTTGTTACAGCATCAATGGCATTACCTTCATCAGTTTGTATAAATGCAAGGTGGGTAAAAAAGGAATACATCAAAAAATGATCTCCATTTTTTGCAGCATATTTAACTGCTTTTAGCATAGAGGCCTCAGCATCATCCATATTGGTTAGCCGGCGCTGGTAAATACTTTCGGTAAAATATTCAAATGCGGTACTGTTCTCTACATGAGATTGAGTAAGGAGTTTATTTATCTCTCTTTTAACACCCAATAGGTTTTCAACAGGAACATCCTGGAAACAATCTCTAATATAGTTAATTAGTTTTCTCTCTCTTTCTAACTGGTCTTCAAGCTTTATAATGGCTTTAAAGCTATTTACACTTACAGGAGATGAAGTGGCATTTACCTTTAGGGTAAAGCAGGCAAACAAAAGGGTTAGGCATATTAAGCTTTTTAACATTTATCAGTCCTCTGTATAATCTCCTATCACGCTAATATTAATGGTTCAAGTTAACGGCTCAATATCAAGATCCTGTAGAAATTTTAAGATCCCATAGGTATATGAGTCGATATACTATCCTTATACAGACAAATCAGGTAAAAAGTTACAAAAAGGGAATACTTTTTTAACGTTAGCTTAAAAAATGTAAAAGACTTTTGGGGTTTTAATGGGGATTTAGATTAAAAGCAACTAATCTCTGATCTCTAACCTCCAGCCTCTGATCACTAACTATCAAACTTCTCCAACTGTTTCAGCAGCGTTTCAAAATCTTTAGGATATGGGGCATGAATAGTTAGATCCTTTCCATTTACTAATTTAAAGCTAACCTCATAAGCGTGCAGGGCAAAGCGCTTCATTATAGGTTGCTCCTCCTGGTCTTTACCCAAATGGTATTTTCGTTTTATTTTGGAGAGGAAAACAGGCAGGCCTTTGTACATTTCATCCCCGGCTATTGAGGCTCTTTGAGTGGCCAGGTGAATGCGGATCTGGTGCATCCGGCCGGTAACCGGGCGGCACTCTACCAATGTATAATGTTTAAAATATTTTAACGACTGGAACCAGGTTTCGGCTCTTTTGCCTTCCTGCCTGCTTATGGTAACGTTACCTTTGCCAACATTTAAAATTGGCAGGTCAATCAGCAGTTTTTCAAACACGTGGGTACCATCAATAATGGCATGATAAACCTTTTTTACCTGGCGCTTTTCAAACTGCATGGATACTGTGCGGTATGCTTCGGGTGTTTTGGCTATAATTAAGGCCCCTGAGGTTTCCTTATCCAATCGGTGGCATACTTGTGCATCATCAGAATAGCCTTTGGCTAATCGCAGCATATTAACCTCGCCGCCCTCACGCTCATCCAATGAGCTGATAAATGGCGGCTTGTTAACTACAATTATATCATCATCCTCAAATAATATCAGGTCGGCAAACTTTGGAATCTTCATATTACGAGATAAAGCGGCAAAAATACACTAAATAAATTTGGTTTGCTATTGGCTTAACTTTACAGTTTATAACAAGTCAGTCAAAGTTGAGGAAAAAGTTAAATGAGCTTCATCGAAGCTACAGAAAAGTAAACCGGGCTTTTGACAGTTTTGATCATGTTTGCTATTATATCTATCGCCACTTTCTTTATTACAAGCATCAAAAATGCCGCAATTTAATAACACAAACGTTTGTGCAGTGATTTATAGATATTTATTTAATACAAAACTTAGATTTGAATAAATGTTATTATTTAACTATTAATGAGTGTATTATAAACATTTATTATCATCTAAACT
>JAQBOS010000416.1 GCA_028287925.1 Mucilaginibacter sp.
GGGACCGCAAACATCGTTATTGCCGTAGTGCTTTTCCTGATCATTGTAGTAATGATCCCCAACGATAGCCCTCGGGTCATAATCCGGGTTCATATGGTAATCCAACTCATTTCTAAAAAAATTACAACCTGCCAGTATTTGCTCTTTGTAAAATTTACTGAAATTCAATTGGTTTTTTAGCTGATCGATAGTTTGGCTACAAATTTTCTTTTCCTGCGCGTTAATTGCCCGATCACGATATTTTATAAAATCATCTATAGTGGGATTTTCCTTACCGATTTTTACGAGTACACTATCCAACACTGCTTTGAAATTTCGTGCATTTTCAGCCAGGCTTTGAGTGTAAACCAAGTCCCTTTCATAATCTTTCCTTATAACAACGTATGACCGATAACCTGAGAGGTCCTTTTGTGGGATGCCCACTGTAGCAAGGCTATCATAAAGAGCCCTATCCTGCCGGATGATGCGGGTCTGTTCCTGATTATCGTATTCGACGTTTCCTTTTTTGCCGCCAATAAAATTCCACCCATGAACGTCATCTACGTAACCATTTCGATCATCGTCCTTATCATTACCAGGTTTTTCCTTTTTATTTACCCAAAGGACTGATTTAAGGTCCTCTTGCATGGTATCTATTCCGCCATCTATGACCGCTACGATGATTTCTTTGGGTTTTTTATTTTTCAGTAATTCGCTGTAAGCCTTTTCTGTGCTGATACCCATTATTTTGTCTGTTTCCGGGTCCTTATGCTGCCAGTTATTATCCTGAGCGTATAGCATCTGTACTAAACCGGTACAGATGCCCATAATGATTATTTTCCTCATTGTTTATCAGGATTTATCTTCCAAGTATTTCCATAAATACCATTGTAATTCATAATCCTGAACATCCCAAGCTACAATCTTTCCATTTTGGTCGATCAAAACATTAGTTACATTAGGAAATTGCCATCCGAGTCGTCCATACTCGTTATAAACCTTTCCCACAACTCCATTCCGACCTTTCAAGTCACATACCTGGTACCAGGGTAATGTTTTAACAGCTTCTTGCCATTTCTTAGCATCTGTATCACCAGACACTCCGATCACATTAAGTCCACGGTTATGGTACATTTTATAGGCAGACAACAATTCCTGGTGGTTGGTTATTAACATGCTTGGTAACGATGTAGACGCCCAAAAATGAACAATGGTAAGTTTGCTTTTTGCAAATATTTCTTTTGAATTTAATAACGTCCCATTTATCTGTGGCAGGTAGAATTCCGGGAAAGACTGTCCGACACATAAATCGGCATATATTTTCAAGAATTTTCCATAATGAGTATTCTTAATATTATCATCTAATTGATTATATAACTCATGTAAAAACGCTGGTCGATTACCAGTTTCATACATGTCAAAAACTATTTCTGGAATGGCAGCTAAATGATCAGGTTCTGGTTTTTTTAGAAAGGACCAATAAAAGGTCTCGCTAAGAGTATTTTTATCTGCCATAGTCGATTCAACCTTATATCTATCAAATCCAATCGAATCTTTTAAATTAATTAAAGAGCGGTCATAAGTACCCATAGTTTGTTGATATAGATAAACCGCATCACCAAGGCTCCAAAAAGCATAGTTAGTGGGACTTCCTTCAACGCTCATAAAATGATTGAATCGACCTACTGAGTTATTATTTTCAGATACAATTTGTTCTAACGATTTATGCGACAGTATTTCTATATTTTCATTGTTATTAATAAATAAGAGCAAACTTCCAGAAGATCCTCTTTTACCAAACAATAGTAAATATGTGCGCGGGCCGTCAGGAGCTATTCCTTTAATTAGAAATTCATTATTTTTAACATATGCGGAATCGGACACGTCATGTTCAAAGCCCTTATCGTAAAATAGCCACATCGCCACTTTTTCTCCATTCTTTAATCCAGGTATTTGTCCATGAATGGTAAAACCTTTTTGCTGTTGGGCTATCAAGCTTAGTGGCGTCAGAAGCATATATATAACTATCTTTATTATTTTATTTAAATTCATTTTCTGATCCTTTTTTTGATTTGTATTATATTTTGTTCTTTGAAAAGTGTATCTCAATATCCTGGATTTTGTGTGAGATTTGGATCGTCTTGTATTTCGTGGAGTGGAATCGGATATAAAAGCTGATTAGCGTTGAGAGCTGTTTTATAAGAAAGCTGTGATAAAACTGTTAATGCCTGCCCAGTCCGTTTTAAGTCCAGCCAACGGTGTCCCCATTCAGAAAATAGTTCAACCCGACGTTCTTGCGCTATAGCAGCAATTACTTGAGTATGTGTTAAAGAAACAGATAATGGCGGTAAATTTGCCCTATTTCGAATTATGTTTAAATCAGCGATAGCAGCCTCATCACCACCTGCAGCACCGTTTGCTTCGGCTTCGGCCCTGATCAGATATTGCTCCGCAAGGCGAAGAACCATGTAATATTGTGGAATAGCATCGCCTGATGAGCCCTGCCGAACAGTATATTTAAATGGGTAATAATAAGTTGTCCCGGAATAAACTGTATTGCTAATCCAGGTCGTTTTTCTTTGGTCTCCGCTTTCAAAAGCATTCAATAGACCTGTACTACAGTAATAAATGGGACTATTGGTATTGTTTGAAGGAATAATACTATTACCTTCAACTGTAGCATAAGGATAAAGTGTATTACTTACCTGCCATTGTAAAATGGCCTCTGAACTATTTGCCGAAAATACTTGGCTAAGTGGTGAAAGCGCATAAACACCTGTATTCGCAATAAGGTCAGAAGCCGAACTTGCAGCATTGGGATAATTCTTGTTATAAAGATAAACACGTGCCAAAAGTGCGGTAGCAGCAGATTTATTGGCACGAATCCTTTCTCCATTAGATATCTTGTAGTCATCAGGTAACAGGCTTTGTGCATCTTTCAGGTCAGAAATCATCTGTTGATATACCAGACTTGTAGCTGTACGAGAAAGCAAAACTGTTTTTGCATATGCGGTAGTGGTAACTAACGGCACATCGCCAAACAAATTGGATAAATAAAAATAACAGAAGGCACGTAGAAATTTGGCTTCTCCTGTTAATTGGTTTTTTACAGATGTAGGTAATGTCTTTGAAGACTGGATTCCCTCAATAACTGCATTGGCTCCATAAATTTCCTGATACGACAAAGACCAAAATCGATTGTAAAAATAGGAATTATTGGATTGTAACGCATTATTTTGAAATTGTAGTACCTCTGCAGATGTTTTAAAATAGTTCAGTTCATCTGCAGACAACCCAGCCTCGAGGGTAACGGCACCATTACTAAAAGTGAGAAAATCTTGATCATAGCTCAATAAGCTATAAACATTTATTAAAGCAGACGTTGCATTTGCAGGTGTACTAAATGTCTCAGATGTAGTAATAGTATTTACAGGCTCGGGGACCTGCACCAATTTATTACAGCCACTGCAAACGATGCAGCTTATTGTAAAAAAAAGTGATCGGATATAATATTGTTTGCTCATGTCTATTGCTGTTTAAAAGTTAAGTGATAAACCAAATACCAGTATTTTTGAAGGGGGTAGGCCGCCGAAGTTCTGGGTTTCGGGATCGATTCCTTTGTATTTGGTTATTGTAAAAAGGTTATTGGTATGAAAAAACAAACTGCATCCCGACAACCCTGCTTTCTTAGCCCAAACAGCAGGTAGATTATACGACAGGGACAAATTGGATAATCGAATAAACGATGCGTCTGTATAGCCAGCATCTGATTCAAGATAATAGGTTTCAGTGTTATTTGGCTGAGTAGTTAACCTTGCGGTAGACGCAATTTGGCCCGGTTGTTGCCAGTAAGTACCTAATAATTGAACTGGCTGATTAAAGATTGATCCCGGAGCATGGCCTTGGGCGAGCGCGTTAACGCCTATTTGGTCTTTTACCACAAAGTAAAGGTTTAGAGTTAAACTCTTATAGGAAAAATTCATACCTACTCCCCCGGAAAATTTTGGAGTAAGATTTACGATATAACGGTCATCAGTTGGACCTTTCGTTGTACTGATGACACCATCGCCATTCTTATCTTTAACAGTATATTGACCAGTCAACGGGTCCACTCCTGTATAATGCAATGCATAGGCAATATTCAGAGGCTGACCTATTTGATAAATTCCTATGTAGGGAGATTGGGAAAAATCCGGATATGACACCAACTTGTTATGGTTTATCGAAGTAATAAGGCTGGTTGACCAGGAGAAATCTTTACCTTGGATAATTTTTGCATTTGCAGTGAATTCCCAACCATCGTTTTGCACTAAGGCTGGCGAGTTTTCAAGAACGGTAGTAAATCCAGAAAGGATAGGCGTCGGAAATTGTATTAACTGATTACCTGTCCTATTACGATAATAATCTATACTTAAAGTCACCCTATCCTTGAAGAATCCCAGGTCCAACGCTTCTTCCAGTTTTTTATTGACCTGCCATTGATAATTTGGATTTGTATGTTGTAAGGATGCCAATGAGGATATACCGTCATAAGGAGAAAGGCCATTAGAAGACCAGCGTGATAGGTAAGCATAAGGAGATCCTGCATCTGAACCCGAGGTGCCATAGCTGCCTCTTATTTTCCCGAAACTTAGAAAGCTTAAATTCTCCTTGAACCAGTGTTCTTGGGTAAATATCCAAGCGGCGCCTACAGAGCCAAAATTACCATATTGGCTGCCCGAACCGAAATTGGAAGAACCATCTCTTCTACCATTGAAATTCAGTAAGAATTCATCCTGCCAATTATAACTTACCCTTGCAAATAAAGCTGCATAACGATATTCACCTGAATTATCTGTAGCAACTTGTTGAGGAGCATTAGAAATAGTTCTTAATAAGTCATCACTTGTATATCCAAATCCAGTAACAGCAAGACCATCTGTATTTGTTTGTTGCAATGAAGCTCCAGCTAAAACGCTTATTTTTCCCTTTCCCAATATTGCATCATAAGTAATTTGGGGTTCAACAATCCAGTTTTTATTGCTATTATTACCAAAGGTCGCCATACCGGTAGGGTCAGAAGCCGGGTCCTGTGACGCGATGGGCGTAAGTGACACTTGACTATTTTGGGCATTACTATAACCTATGTTAGCAGATAAACTGAGACCCTTTGCTGGGTGATAAGCAATGGTCAGGTCGCTGTTCAAAAAGTTTGTTGTAGAGGTATAAGGTTGTAGCAAACTACTGAACGGGTTAGTGCCATAAGGTTCCCATTCTGACCAATTCAGATTACCATCAGCATTATAGATGGATGGGGCATTAGGTGGTAAAAGGATATTTGAAGGTAAACTGATTAAATTTGAATAAGTATAGCCATACATAGTGCTCAGACTAAGTTCAAATTTCTGGTCGTTAGAGTGATGAGAAAGGCTAAAGGATAGTGATGCCCTTTTGTCTCCTCCACTTGAGGTCAAAATATCAGTAGAATTATTAAAACTTGTACCAATTCGAAAAGTGGTTAATGCGTTCCCTCCCGATATCGCAGCTTGAACATCTGTATTCCTACCAGTTCCGCCATATAATACTTTCTGCCAGTCGGTGTAGCGGCTTGTGTTCCATGTTAACAGGTCATAAGCATTACCAGCTGTCGGCACAATATTGTCATTTTTGAAAGCCTGATTGCGAATTTGTAAGTATTGTTGAGTATTTAACAAATCATAAAAACGAGTTTGATCACTAATACCCTCCTGAATGTGTAGGTCTAACTTGGTCTTCCCAGCTTTTCCTTTTTTTGTTGTAATTAAAATAACGCCATTTCCCCCGCGGGAGCCATATATTGCAGTTGCGTCTGCATCTTTAAGTACCTCGATACTTTCAATATCAGACGGGTTTACGCTAAATAATGGGCTTTGACCGTTGGCTGGGCCGCCAAGCCCATTCTGGATGAAACCCGGCGATCCCTGACTATAACTATCAAATCCCGCAACTTCCATAACAGTAAGCGGCACACCGTCTATAATATACAAAGGATCAGCGGGAAAATTCGAATTAATAGCAGACCTTCCACGCAATTCAACTTTAATGGGCGCACTTGCATAGCCGCTGGTTTGGGTGATATCCAATCCGGCCACTTTACCTTGTAATGCAAGCAAAGGATTCATTACTGGTTGCCTTTCAATTTCAGCTGAGGTTACTCGGCCAATATCACCAGTAGCCAATCTTTGGGAAGTTTTACCATAACCCTGAATTACTACTTGATCGAGCCCATTAGAGGTTTCTTCGAGGATTATGTTAAAAGTGGTACGTTTGCCAACAGGCTCCATCAAAGTTTTATAGCCCAAAAAACTTACAAATAGAGTATCATTCTCATTTACGTTACTTAATTTAAACGTTCCGTTTGCATCGGCTATCGTGCCGGATTTCGTTCTTTTCAAGAGTATCGTTGCACCGGATAAGGGTTCTCCCTGTTTGTTTGTGACGCGTCCTGTGATCTCACTTGGTGGTGGGTTTGGGGTTAACGCGTTTTTGAGCTTGTCGAGGAGGGTGGGTTCTTTTTGTTTAATAACGATGGTTTTTTCGTCTATGTTAAATTCAAGCGGCTGCCCAGAAAGACTCTTTTCCATCACCTCATTTAGTGAGGCATCCTTGAAATCAACATTTAGGGTTCGATCCGTATTGACTTGATCCTGTTGATAAAGTACGTCATAACCGGTCTGTTGTCTGATTTCCCGAAATAATTTCTTGAGGGTAATATGATTTTCTTTCAGCGTGACCTTTTGAGCAAGGGTGGTGGCGCTGACCTGCATAATGATTGCAAATAATAATAGAGCGGTGAGCTTCATAATTCGCAGGAATTTGGGTATGTGGCGTTGCGGCCAGCACAAAATTTTGGTATAAATTTTATACATTTGGGTGTCTGGTTAAATTCTTAAACTTTGGTTGCAAACTCATTGTAAGGAATACCGGCACTTTGGTCAGGGGCGCGGCAAACGCTTCTGACCTTTTTTACAGGTACCCATTGGTTTAGGGGTTATGTGATTCCTGTTTTTTTCATATTGGGAAGTTTAGTTTAAATCTTCGGTTAATTATCGGTGTATTATTTAGTAACTATTATTTGCTTACCCTTGATGTGAAAATGTGCGGCACCTGTCATTTCCAGCTTCTTCAGCACTGAGTTAACAGTCTTGTAGCGCGAGATTGTTCCACCGAACATTTTTGTTTTAGCAGCGTCATACTGGTAAACCACATCCACATCGTACCAGCGACTAACTTTTCGCATAATGCTTTCAAGGTTATCACCATCAAACAGGAAGTAATTGTTTTTCCAGGCGATCACGCCTTCCGTATCCACATCTTTAACCTTTAATGAGTTACCAGCGGCCTGTTGGCCCGGCTTTAATGTCACCATGTTGCTGCCTCTGCTGATTTTTACACTCCCTTCTATCAGGGTGGTTTTCAATGCAGGCTCATCATCGTAAGCATTGATGTTAAATGCAGTGCCGATATCTTCAATAATTTGATTTTTTACTTTGACTTTAAATGGATGCGCCGCATTATGGGCAACCTCAAAATACGCTTCACCTGTAACCGTAACAAGGCGCTCATTACCATTAAAGGCTGTTGGGTACGTAATAGACGAAGCCGCATCCAGCCAAACCTTTGTACCGTCAACTAACACTAATGGGTAAGGCGATTGTTCGCCTCTAATCGTCGTTAGCGTATTATATTCAACTTTAACCGTTGGATTATTTGCTATTGTTGCAATCGTATAGGTGATAGCGTTACCGGCATTCACCTGAATAGTAGTATTACCTTGTTGGGCAAGTTTACCGCTTAATCCTTTGGTTAGAACGATCTTTTGACCATTGGCTAAGGTTAAGGTAGCTTGGTTACGACCAGGGGCGATATCATGAGGCTGGTTTTGAGCAGTCTGTGGGTTTACAGCTGTTTTATGAAGGACAAAATAACCGCCAAACGATAAAACGAGTAGTATAGAAGCCGCCACTGCAATCCAACGGTAACTTTTCTTTTTACCTACAGGTTCCAAACCAGCAATTTGTTCCATTAGCCGGTTTTCCATCCGGTACTTGATTTTCGCTTTTTCGTTTTCTTTAAGACTGTTAAGGATTTCCGGCTCTAACTCGAACAGGTTATAATAGGTACGCAAAAACTCTACTTCTTCAGCAGAGGCGTTACCGTCTTGGTATTTCTTTAAGATCTCTAAGAATTGTTCCTTTTGCATTGTAAATAAACTTGCCGTTTATATACATGTGCCAAAAAGGTAAAAATCCGCCCACGCGTTTTAAAAAAAATATTTTACCGCTGTGTAAGAATAGCGATCAGGGAGAGTAAACCCAATGTGGCTTTTACTTTGATCAAAGCTTTGCCTAACTGGTTCCTTACTGTTTTTGGAGATAAATCCAAGGCTTCGGCGATTTCGTCGGGCGACAAACACTCGTTATAGCGCATACGGAAGATTGTTTGCTGTGCAAGGGGCAGGGTATCGATCAATGCCTCGTAAGCTTTCATGAATTCGTTTTTAAGCAAACGGGCATCGGTTTGGTTTTCGGCTTTTGCAAGGTTCTCCAACAAGTCATCAATTGGGACGAACTTCGATTGTTTGCCCATTGATTTATAAACGCTGTTTCTTGCCGTTACATACAGATAGGCGGGCAAATTCTCAATATGGGTTTCTTCCCTTTTTATCCAAAGCTGCATAAACACATCCTGGGTCAGATCTTCTGCCTGTTCCTGATCCTTGAGGCGTTTATAGATATTGTTATAAGTCTGTTCCCAATATTTTTCATAGAGCGCACGATAAGCAAACGTACTGCCATCCCGCAATTGCTGAAGCAATAATTTATCTTCCGTCCCTCTGTTTGATACTGCACTCATTATTAGGAAATAGCAGTATCAAATTTAAGAAATTTAATTGTTAAATGTATTTTAAGCCTTTGTAACCTTTATTGTGGGGCTTATTTGCCAAAGAGTTTATCGAAGAAAGGCATGTGCCTATTTTTAGCATACTCTAATAACTTTGAAAAAGTCATCACCTCAATATGAAGATTTTTTTTTGATTCCATTTTATAAAAAGTTCCAAAGGGTGTTTTCTCCCATCCCTTGTCAATATTAAATTGTTCCAGCAAAGGTGGTAAAACATCAATAATGACAAAACCGAATTTTGGCGTTTCTCTTTTTATGATGACATGTTTCCCTTTATAGTTTTTCTTATCAGTAGAGTATAAGAAATCATCAAAATAAGGTTCGATCAATTCGGAGAACTCCCAACGGTAATCTCCTTTGTTTTTTTGATGGGCTATTTCACCTGGCCTTTTAAATTCAAAAATCACCATTGAATTTAACTCTCCATTACTTTTATCACCGAAACTAATCGGATTATCAAACATCATCGGTTTGTCTGCTAAACAGATTAAATCGGGTTCTTTGCTGCTTTTCTTTTGTGAAAATGAGGTAATTGACTTATCGGAGGCAATAAATTTATACGTTAAGAAACGTTCATCTAACAACCATAAATTGTGCATTTCGTAAGCTACCTCTTCGTTATTAAATCCCAATGGAAATATGATATTATGGATGTCTTCTTCTAATTTGTATTTACCCTCACTGTCAGCCTCCAAAAATTTATCAAATAGATCGATAATAGCTTTTCGCCGCATCATATAATCCGCAAGACTGTCCACATCGTATGCAGTTTTCTCTTGAATGTCTTTTTTTATTTTCTGTATTGTTTCCTCGTTGATCTGTTTATTATTGATAAAGTCCTGCAATTTACCCTCTACGGTTTTTCTGGCCTGATACGATATTCGGTATAAGTGTTCTTCTTTTTTATCGTCTGTTAAGTTGGGAGGTATTGTTTTTAATATATCCGGATTATTTCTAAGGCTCTTATATCTGGGCGCCTTTTCATCTATATAATTTTGAAGTTCAGTTTGGCTTTTTAATGACGCCTCCTTAATATGATCATCATATTCCTCTTCCAATACATTTACTAATGCCAATTCGACTTCATCAAATGAAACCTGCCCTTGATCTTGAAATAAATTATTTTCCTTTTCTTGAGGTATCGCAAAACCATTTCTTGTTTTATAATTTTTTGCATTTAGATAATCTGACACTATATAAACTTCCAAAAAATATGCTTTACCACCTTGAATGATAGGGTAGCTAAAAAGACTGTTAACTTTACCAATGCTTTTGGGTTGCCCAACTACCCGCGAGTTAGCACAATAATAGATGTAGTGATTCTTTCTATTGTTTTCTTTCAGCACTTTTGTGATATAAGCCCTGAAACTATGGGTGCCAACTTGAAAAGTACGTTCCTTTTCTTTTGATACCTGTTCAAATAAATCATTGATAACTTCACCTGTATTATTATCCGCATCAAAAATCCTGATTGTTGGCATTTGCCCACTCAAATAATAAATAAGGCAATGGTGCATGATTTCTTGAGAAATTTCTGCAATGCTAATGGCTGTTTTATCTTTAATGATCGGATTAAAACAATCTATCAATTCTATGCTTGTTTTTGGGATTTGGCTTTCTGAATCTTTTAAAATAATTGGAGTTACTTCCGTATCAGAATCACATTTAAACTCTCTGTACTTCCATTCTCCGTTCTCTTGAAAATTGCTTTTAACATAAAGCTCTCTAAACGCCGCCAGTATGGTGAACCTGCCAATGCCTTTACATCCGTAGGCACGGTTGATTTTTGAAAATGGGGTTTCAAAAGACAGAAAATTACTATTGTTAAAGCCAATCCCATTATCTGTAACCACTATAGATTTAATGGTTTGTATGCCGTCGAGTTGTATTTGCTGCGGTGAGTCCCCACGCTTAATCTTTATTTGGATTTCTTTATCAGAAATATCGGATTGCATAAGACTTATGATTGAGTTGACAACACACTCGAAAAGAGGGAGCAAAGCATCCTTCGGGGTTAAGTCTACTGTTTCAACAATATTTTGAACAGGTACGATCATCGTAATATATTTGGTATAAATATTAGAAAAATAAAACGAAAAACAAGTGTCTGCTAAAAATAATAGCATTTTTAAATTTTAGTTCTAATTCATATTGGTTATATAAAATATTTGCTGGCTCTACTAAGATTTTATAAAGATAATGCCTGCTCAATATCATCATTTTTGACAGGCAATATAGATTTGCTATTATGGTCTGATGCTTTATTATCGTCAACTTGTTTGATTTTTCGCATGTTTTCCCTTTTTCGCTGACGCTCGCGTTTATTCATTTGCCTGCGCTGTTTTTTACTCAATTGTTTTTCACCTGGTTTTGGAATATTTACCTCTAAGCCCGTTTCACGCGTTGCTGATTCATCCTCCTTATCTAACGTAGCCAGTTCGTTTTTAAACAGCTCTGCAATCTCATCCTTTATTTGGCTATAAGTTTCAATAATAGTTTCTTCACTCACATGGTCAACGATAGGGATAGGCTTAAAAGCCGCTTCTTCTTTGGCCATTGCGTCGTGGTCATTCTGAATAGCACTATGAAACATTTTAAGCGCGATCTTTTGTTCGGGATTATCGGCGACCATACCAACAAACTCGCCCGAGGATAGTGCCGCTATTTTCGAGGCAGGTATCGCGTAATCTAATTGGGTTGCTTTAGAGAATGAAGTATCGCCGCTGTTAATGGTTAGGCTATTTTTATCCTGCACGATCTTACCAAAGTTATCCGCTAAAGTTTTGGCGGTATCGCCGGTTACCTGCCCGCTAATGATATTGCCAACAATACCCGTAATTACATCGGCTTGTTCGGAGCCATAATCCTTTTTGAGTTGGCTAAAATCCTGTACCGCTAAAGTGGTCGCCACTTTATTGGAACGTGCCGTAGCGATCAGGCTATCCATGTTGTTAAAAAATATCGTTGGGAACTCGTCAAAGATCAGGCTGCTTTTTAACTGGCCCTTTCGATTAACCAGTTTGATCATACGGGAGATATATAAAGACAATACCGCCCCATAGATTTGCAGTTTCTGTGGATTGTTACCAACGCAAATAATTTTTGGCTCATTGGGATTGTTGACATCTAAGGAGAAGTCATTGCCGGAGAGCACATAATACAATTGTGGTGAAGCTAATCTTGCCAAACCAATTTTAGCACTGGCTACTTGTCCCTCCAATTGTGCTTTAGCATTGTTGTTATAAGCGGATATAAAGGGATTAATCAATGCGGTTATTTCCGGTTGCTTTAACAATACGGCAAACAAACGGTCATAATCAGCCTGCATCAATTCAATAACATGGGGTAGGGTACAATATTTACCATCCTCGTATTTGCGCAAATACCAAATAATGGCCGTTAAAAAGTTGATCGGGCTTTCTACAAAGAAATCGCCCTGTTTCTTAATCCACTCGCGATTTAAACCCAACATGATCGTTCTTGAAGCCTCGGTTGCATCCGTTATATCGTTCATGCTTTGCGGGTCAAGCGGATTACACCGGTGGGTATGGTTTAGGTCGTCAAAATTGATAACATAGAAAGCCGGTTTGATCTTGTAATTGGCTTTGTATTGTAACAGTTTATTATAAGCTATCTTGCTTAGATCATCGTACTTAAAATCGTACAGAAACATCGAAAA
>JAQBOS010000440.1 GCA_028287925.1 Mucilaginibacter sp.
CCTTCTTTTTTGTGTACTTATAACTGTAGTGGGAGGTTTATAAGCTGGTGCTAATCAGGAAATGATACGACGCATAGTCCTTAGTCGAAAGTCTTAAGTCCAAAGTAAAAATGGATAGAAAAACCACCTTTTGACTAACGACTATTGACTTGACACTAAGGACTATGCGACTGCGTTTCTTTGCAGGCTGGCAAAAATTTGCCAGCCCCCAAAACCAGGACGTTTAATTTAGCCTTTTTAATAGTATCGGTTTTGTGTTGGACAGTAATTTTTATTATCATAATAAAAAAACTAAGAGTTAATATATTGATAATAGGCTTATTTGGTTAGCCTGGTTAAAACACTGATATTATTTAGTATTATAATTGTTACATCAAATATATCTGATAGTTTAAAAAATATAAATACCCTTTTTGGGTATTAATTTGTACTATTTGATATTTTTTTGATTTTGCCATCTCCGCAGAATCTCCTGAAACGAGCACAGCTCCGCCTGCCAGGTATCTGGTGGGAAAAAGTTGCTTCAAACCACGGCACGGGGTTATTCATGATAAATACCGCTGGTACAGAAGCTATTAATCAGAAAACAGATAAGTTCACGCAGTTGTTAAGGGCTATGAGATTGGGTTTCTTTGCAGGTTGGTAAAAATCCACAAAGCTCCAAAACCCGGATGCTTAATTTAGCCTTTTTGACAGTACCGGTTTTGTATCGGACGGTAATTTTTATTATCATAATAAAAAACAAAAAGTTAATATTTATTCAGGCTTCCCGGGGGTCAGGGGAAATTGGTTATTCAAATTTAGCCAATCGAATAAAATAACTATCCTGATCTGTCTGCATGCCTTTGGTTTGTATTTGATAGCGGAAGATGTCTGCACCTTCAGCAATGTTGACTCTTGACTGTCCTACTATTGCATCCAATAGCCCCACCTAAACGGCAAAGCCCTCATGAACGCCTATTAAAAATAAACAACTGTTAATAATCCCCCTTCCAAAGGAATTCTTCGGACCGGTAGGCTACCCTGATATAAAGGTTGGCAGTCAGTATAGCAATTGATTATCAGCCACTTACAGCTACTTACATCTATTTAATTCTTAATACAAGGCTAAGATTCTGATAATCAGAATGTTTCACTTTGTTCCAGGTGTTCCGTGAGTAAAAATGGAACGCTTTGCCGGCGTGGATCCACAAACTTGCGCTTCGCCTCAACGCGGTTAGAGAAGGGTTTGGGGTGAGGTGACCGTTTGCTTATGTCGAACTCATGTTAACTTAATAACATTGAAGAGACCCTGCTGAAACGGAGAAGATCTTAACAAACTTTAATAGTTTGTATTTCTAAAAGCGCGCCCAGTTTTATTATTTTCGATGCGATATGACCTTTGCCCACGGCACAATGATGCGCCGGGCCATAAGAATTCCATGATTCAACAAAATTTCTTGCGCCGATCGGGAACCTGTAACGGCTGTTGGTATTGCCGATCTCTAAAATAGGGCCTGCAACTGATTCTGCTTCTGCCATTAAAAACAGCAGCTTTCCATCAGGCGTTTCAACAACCGACAATAAGGTAACAGGGCCGTATTTCACCGACATTTCAACAGATAAGCCATCACCTACCTTACCGTGATATACACGCAGCGGTTTAACTTTTATCTTTCCTTCTGCAATTGCAGGGTGGCATGGGCCATCGTGCCCCATTAATACAATATCATCAATAAAATCCATCGCATAGTACTCGGTGAATGATCCCCCTGCGCCAAAACTGTCCATAATTTTCATTGCCTGGGCATTTTTCACTTCATACTCGCCCGCCACCGGGATCCCCCTAGCCGTAAGCAGCGATGTTCCTAAAATTATGGAAGCCATAGTATTTTCATTTATGGCGTTCCCTGTTCCTTTATGATAATAGGCAAGAGAGCCAAGGTTGTATTTCTCTACCAGTTTATCCAGGGCAACAGCCGTTAACGCGGCCCGCTTTATCTCATCCGCCACACAATCGTCCTGTACATCAAAACACTCATAAAACTCATTGATCTTATTGTCAGCATCGTCGTCTGTAACATTATTACGGATGCCCGATAGCTCATCAACCTCAATAATTTCAATATAGCCTCCAAAAATTGCGCAGTGCAAAGTCAGGTTCGAGTAAATATCAAGCATGCCGCCATAATAATTACCCATAATTCCAAGCGTGTTATTGTACATGGTATTAGCTACACTTGCAGCAGCAATCCACTCTTCAACTTCATTCCAAACATGGGTATCGCCGTATAACATACCCGTTACCTGGTAAAATGGAATATTTGCGCGCTTAAAAACATTTGCAATTTCGGGCACCGCGCAGGCAGAACAATAAGCAAGCCATTCGCCGGTCATTGCTTTATAATCCTTTAAGCTATTAAATGATGCATAATCAATGGCTGCTTCCGGCGAAAGATTTAATACAATTACCGGCACTTTGGCCCTTTTAACTACAGGCAGTACCGTGGCAGATAAGGCATAAGTAGTTACATACAGAAATATCAGGTCTA
Organism: Mucilaginibacter sp.; assembly: GCA_028287925.1. GTDB lineage: Bacteria > Bacteroidota > Bacteroidia > Sphingobacteriales > Sphingobacteriaceae > Mucilaginibacter. The sequence continues at coordinate 2,532 of JAQBOS010000440.1, forward strand.
CACCCTCACTCCTGAATCGGTTGCCTGCCTCAAATGCTTTCTGCGGCGTATCTATCATTCCGGCATTTACAATTTCGGCATTAAAACCCTGCAGTTTATCACAAACCACATCAATATATCCCGAAAGCCGCTTTTCAAGTCCGTCAAACTGGTTCCAGTAAGTGTTCAGTCCTATGCCAAAAAGGCCAACTTTTATTAATGATTTTTGAGGCGTTTTTGTGATCATTTAATTATTTAATAAAACTTTAGCCCGATTGCGGGGCCAATAAATTAATTTAAGGGTGCTAAAGAGCTTTGGACAATTTGTCGTAATAACAGGATCTTAATTGGCAACCAAAGTTATTTTGTACAGAAATGTTAAAGGCGTATGATTTGATATTTATCTTGTAATTTTTGACTTAACAGCTATTACAATAAGCCTTTAAATAAATTTACGATATTTTTTTGCTCTCCGCATGTATCTGCCGCCATTTGAAAAATCAATTTGTCTTATTTGACATTTGACTATTCCATTTTGACATAAATTTGCTTTTCAAATAAGCTGGTTGTTCATTAGTTTAAAAGTTTGATAACTTTAAATTTATAAACTTATACATTCAAGTAGTGAACCCTGCCGGTCGGATGCTTTATTAAACAGGCCATATTAACCTTTATTGTACATTTTTTATTATCAAAATGATCAATTACTTTAAATACCTACCTGTAAGCAAAGAAGATGAAAAATGGGGGCTTTGCGTTGTAAATACAGGCTATACGCAGGTAGAGGCCGCAGGCCTTTACCCTCCAAAAAACCACCCCGCACACCATTATTTTAACTGGAATGCCGGCCGTATTTTAAATGAATATCAAATAATTTATATTACACGGGGTAAGGGCGTTTTTGAATCGGACAGCTGTAAACAAGTTGAAGTTACAGCAGGTACCATTATAATGCTTTTCCCTGGCGAGAGGCATAGATATAAGCCGGACAGTAAAACAGGCTGGGATGAATACTGGATAGGCCTGAAAGGTGAAATGATAGATAACCTGGTTAAAAGAAATTTTTTTAAGCCGGAAAGCCCATGCTTATATATCGGATTTAATGAAGATACATTTAATATTTTCAACGGTATTATAGAAAGAACCAAGCACGAAAATGCCGGTTATCAACCACTTATATCGGGTGCGGCAATGCATTTATTAGGCAGCTTTCATTCTATAATTAAACAAAACTCGGTTGAATGCGAAAGTAAAGAAGTGATCGTAAACAAAGCGCGCCTGTTATTCCGGTCGAATATTGCGGAAGACTTTTCTCCGGAACTGGCTGCCGAAAAATTACAGGTTGGCTATTCATGGTTTAGAAAAGTATTTAAAAATCATACCGGCTTATCACCCGGTCAATACTACATTCAGCTTAAAATTGAAAGGGCAAAAAGCATGCTGAATGACCCGGGGATTCCTATAAAACAAATTTCAAACGACCTGCGGTTTGAGTCTTATTCTTATTTCTCCAAGTTATTTAAAAAAAGAACGGGCATAACCCCATCCGATCACCGGAAAAAAGCGCAGGGTATAATTAGCAATGATTTGTCATTAACAACAAGGCAATTATCAGATAATACCAAAAGATATTTGGTAAGTTAAAATAGCTTTGTGCGATACAGTAAATTACTTTGCAAAAAGAGGCGTGCAGAAAAAAGCAAAGGTAATATCATTAGGTTACATATCTCTTCCCTCCTTCCCGTTTACGGGAGGGAGGGTGATCGAGCGAAGCAATGACCGGGTGGGTAAATCTGCGCGCGATATTCACGCAAATGCAGTGGCGCAAATGCATTACGTATAGTTTACTCACCCGACGTCGCTTCGCTGGTCGACCTCTCTTCGCCTACGGCGGAAAGAGGTGAGGAAAAGAAAAATGAGTCGGATTTATCAAATAAGGGCAACCTATGTAATTGAGATGTTTTAATTAAGTAATTATTTGATATAGAACATATTATAAACAGCCCCCGCAAAATATGAGAGCAATTCTATTTACATTATTAGGACTATCAATAATTATTCAAACAACTTATGCCCAAACCATAACAAATTTCAATGGAAGCGGTGGCCAGGTAACTAAATTTGATAATCTTGGTAATGCAGTTGATGCGCATGATGGCGAGATTGCCTTATTTAACGGCGTTTATTATTTGTATGGAACCAGCTACGACTGCGGCTTTGAATGGGGAAACAAAAAAGCCCCTTTTTGCGGCTTTAAGGTATACACCTCAACCGATTTACAACATTGGTCGGATAAAGGTTTTTTATTTGATGCCAAAACAACCATTTGGCAAACCCGGTGCGATGGTAAAACTTATGGCTGCTTTCGTCCGCACGTAATTTTTAATAAAAAAACAGGCTTGTATGTTCTTTGGATAAATGTTTACGATAACCGTGTTGGATACCGTGTTTTTACCAGTAAAAAGCCTGTAGGGCCATTTAATGAAGTAAAGGAGCCAACACTGGCTGTTAATAGCGACATGCCCGCAGCCGGCCTGAATAACGGCGATCACGATACTTTTGTTGATGACGACGGAACCGGGTACCTGGCTTATACCGACTGGCGTACCAAAGGCAGTATTGTAATTGAGAAATTAAGTCCCGATTACCTTACGGGCACAGGCTTGCATATTAAATCTATCACCACCAGTAACACCGAGGCCCCTGCCCTGTTTAAGCGTAAAGGGATCTACTATTTAGTATATTCCGATCCTAATTGCGGTTATTGCAGTGGTACAGGCGCTTCCTACCGTACAGCTAAATCTCCGTTAGGGCCATGGTCCGAAGGTATTAAAATCACTGATAATTCATGTGGCGGGCAACCTTCATTCGTATCAACCATTAAGTTACAGGCCGGCACTGTATTTCTTTTTGGGAGTGATTTATGGAACAATGCGGCAAAAAACGAGGCTCTCGCTAATTTTTATTGGACGCCGCTTACCTTTGCTGAAGATGGATCTATAAATCCTATTACCTGTGAAAAAAATGCTAATTTTTTTAAAGTAAGTGCCAAAAATCAACAGCGTAGTAATGATTCAACTCCCAATGAAAACTTTACTCCCGGTTGCGATATCGGGCAAAACAATCAACGGGCCCAGGGCTTTACAGCCCAACGCAGCGGGATGTTAAATAAACTTGCCTTTACCACATTTAAAAGTGGGTATCCCGATGCGGCATTAACAATTGAGTTGTACCTATCTGATGGTACTGCTAAACCCGTAGGACACCCTATTGCAAGTGTTAGCTTACCGGCCGATTCTATTTCCTGGAGCCCGAAAACCAGGTTATTTTATCCTAAAGTTGCGGTTAGCGCAGGTGAATATTACACCATAGTGATCAAGTCGTCCACCTCTACCGGTTGTTATGGGTTTGAATATAAAAATATTTCTTCCGGCCCAGATGATACCGCTGCTGCAAGCCACGACGGCGGTATAAATTTTTCTGAAGAAAAGAACAGGGCACTTAAATTCCGGGTTTTTATTCAATAGCCGGTTTTCTATATCGCCCAATTTAAATAGGGAAAAACAATAACACCTCACGCTTGGCGGCCCAATCACATTATGTCAGAAAGTACAAAAAAAATCGCGTACTGTAATAACAGGTATAGCTTCTTTTACGATATTTTTGAAAAGCAAACCTAATTTTCAAAAAGAGTATGAGAACTGAACTTACCCCGCAAGCCATTGCGCAATACCAGGACGACGGCTTTTTAGTTATAGATGATTTCTTATCTCCCGAAGAACTGGCAACATGGCGCATTGCGCTTGACGAAGCCGTTGAGAAAAGAAAGGGGAATAAACTACCCGACCGGAAGGAAGTTTACGGCAAAGGTGATGATGCAGATAAGTCTTATTACGACAATGTTTTTGACCAGCTGATCAACCTTTGGAAAGACAACGAAAAAATGAGGAAACTAATGCTTGATGAGCGGCTTGGCAAAATGGCCGCTCAACTATCCGGGGCTAAAGGGATCAGGATCTGGCATGACCAGGCATTGATCAAAAAGCCATGGGCCAATCCAACATCCTGGCATTTAGATACGCCATACTGGTCGTTTAGCGATCGCAGGGCTTTATCCATCTGGGTCGCGCTTGATGATGCCACTTATGAAAACGGATGTTTGTTTTTTATCCCGGGCTCCTATCGCCAAACAACTTTTGAGAATCCCGGAATAGGCAAAAACATGGGTGCCATATTTACAACTTATCCCGAATTAAAAGGCAATAGATCTGTTGCGGCCCCTATGAAAGCCGGAAGCTGCTCTTTTCATAACGGCCTCACTATCCACGGGGCACATGCAAACATGACACCCGGATACCGAAGGGCCATGACCTGCGCCTATATGCCCGATGGCAATACGTTTAACGGCATCCCCAATATTTTAAGCGAGGAAGAAGTTGCCCGCCTACAAGTAGGCGACTTGTTAAACAATGAAACATTAAATCCATTGATTTATAGCGAAAGATAGCTTCCGGGAAAATTTGGTATCTCTATTTGTGCCTAATGATTAAAAATGTACCGGCAGTTATTGAAATACGTTGCCGGTATCATCATTAATAGCAATCTT
>JAQBOS010000447.1 GCA_028287925.1 Mucilaginibacter sp.
ATCAAAAATCATTTCATTTTATGATTACGGACCGGCAGCTTCACGCTTATCCTTTAATGGCGTAACGGTAGGTTCAAAAGTAAACTATAGCTGGAATGCCATATATGGAACCTATTCTGTACCAAATGTACCGGGTTTAGCTAAAAGCAACTTAGGGCCTGCGGCTATTGATATTCAAAGTACCAGTGCTTCTACAGCGGCTTCTTTAGCTACGCAAACCGTAAATAATGCTTATGGCATTTATTTATGTTATAATTTATCTGATGCTGATACGCATACTTATTTAACCAGTGTGTCAAATGCGCTTTATGGGAAAAGCACAACTTATGCGCCATAAACAATAAAAGCGTGAGCCACTTACAAACAACAGTACACGTTGTTTTATTTGTTAATCTAATTGTAATAAAGAACAGGCTTACGGGCCTGTTCTTTATTATTATAAGCCCCTTGGTGCAGGCTAATTGAGATCACTAATCTGTGTTGGGAAAAGTTAAAAATCAAACGTACCTTTTATTCGCTCTGCTAAAATAAATGCTTGGTTTTCAATTTTTTTTAGTTACTTAGAGTTAAATATAATCTATAAAGCAATATTTTTTGCTTATAGCCCTCCTAACTTACAAAACCTTTTTATCGCAAACAGTTAATATCACACATCATTATCATGTTGCAGGGTCTTTATTTATACGAAATCATTCTGATGATTACCGGCGGGATCTTATTTCTTGCATTGGTTTTTGCATTGATCTGGAATGTTATTAAAGGTAAAAGCATTGTTTCTTTGCTTCCTTTCTTTTTTCTGCCAATTGTGATGATCGGGTGGACAGCTATAAAATCCTTTAGTTATGACAATGGAAAAATAGATATCGAAAAGACGGCGAATGAAGTTGCTAAAAACCCCGCAGATACCACTTTGCGGGGGAAACTGGAAAAATCTATTGCTGCATTTGACACCACACGGGCAGCAAATGATCCTGTTGCACTCAATAATATTTCCAGTGCTTATTACGCTTTAGGAAAATACAACGAGGCAAGTATTTATAACCAAAAGGCGTTGTCGATAAACCCTGGTTTGCCGCAGGCAATTAATTTAAAGGCCGGGATAGAAAAGCAAGTTGCCTTAAAAAACAATTTCGAACAAAGTATCCAACAACTGAATAATAGTGTAGCGGCTGCAGATACCGGCAAAGCTGCTTTAACCCCCGCAGCTACACAAAAAATTGTGGGAATTTTAAAAACAGTGAAACAGCCTGTTTATGCAGATGAAAAATCGAGTTTGGTGATTGCCAAAGCGCTTGCCTTAGTAAATAAAAAGGAGCAATCTATGCAGGTGGTAAATAAGGTACTGGAAGCCAATCCACAATCGCAGGAAAGCTTGCAATTGAAAAAAAACATTGAAACCGGAAAGTTTAAAACAGTAGCAGCAGATTCAGCGCAAACCAAAAGCCTGGATAGTAAGAAATTTAATTTTATTATTAAAAAGGCCCCGCCTGTTAAACAATAAAATCCAGTCCTTGTATAATCTTATCACCCGGTCAGGAGAATATAGAGATTTCGGCTTTGCTAATATTTAATGCTTAAGCTTATTTTTTCCCTTCTATACATCACCGGTATATTCTTCTTCTCACATCAATAAAGGCTACGCTAAATCTTTGGTTCACTGGTTTTACTGCGAATATTACTATTTATTAAATACGTATAAACACGCATGATTTTGCGTAAAAATGCTGCAATACAAGATTAGTCTTAAATCTAACTTTGGCATACAAAACAGGTAACTGCTGATTATATATGGCAGGTATTGACCGAGTTATAAACCCTTTCGCCAGTTTTTGTTTTGCGGTTCAGTATAAAATATTAAAGAAAACAGACCACCGGATTTTGCAGGTAAGTATTGACCTGGATTGTTATTACAAATTCACACCTGGAGGAAAATGGCTTTACAATAGAATTTATTTATCACTTATTATCATTTTAAAATCAATTCACTATGAAAATTTCTTTTATTTTAACAACATTCATTGCAATTAACTTCATTTCTTTTCATGTGTCTGCTCAATCAAATGCGGCTGAAAATAAAGATACCAGCAAGCAGGCATCAAAAAATCTTTATATGGATATCCATCATTTTGGGCCGGGTAAGGTAAAATATGAAGATGTCGCAAAAGCACATGCAAAAGACCTGGCAGTCGAAAAAAAATATGGTGTGGACTTCATTAACTATTGGGTTGATGAAAAAGGCGGTAATGTGTATTGTCTTTCAGCTGCTACTGATACGCAATCAATCCGGAAAACACATGCAGAAGCACATGGGTTGCTTCCTGATCAGATCTACCTGGTAAAAAGTGGAACGGAATCGTCGTTAAATGCTGGAAAAAGCTTCTTCCTTGATGTGCATAATCTCGGTGCGGGAAAGGTTACCGCCAAAGATGTGGCAGCGGCACACCTGAAAGATCTCGCAGTTGAGAAAAAGTACGGTGTGAACTTTATTAATTACTGGGTAAATGAGAAAAATGGTGTTGTTGTGTGTTTGTCGCAAGCGCCGGATTCAACGGCAATTATTAACACACATAAAGAAGCACATGGATTGATTCCTGCCTATGTGGAGAAAGTTAAACAAGGTAATTAGTTTAGCTGGCGATATTAAGTAGCATTAACAAACCGATAAGTGAAGTTTACGCTGCTATTACCCAACATATTTCAAGCTGGTGAAAATATTTCCAGCTAACTAAAATAAAACAAGATCACTCAACTAATTGATAGTAGTTGAGTGATCTTGTTTTCTGAAACTTAAATGCAGTTTTCACGCTAAGATTCACTTTACCTCATGCCCGTTTCACCAGGAAACGTTTCTTTAGCCACTCGCGAACAGGTTCATCGTAAAGTTTGAGCGAGGCATAGGCAATAATGATACTAACAATAAACAACAACACGCCAAACCAAATGCCATAACTCATCGGTACTTTATTTTTCGCCACCCAGCCGGTATACAGATAGATCAACGGATAGTGGGTGATATAAAGCGGGTATGAAATGGCCCCAAAAAACTTGCACACTTTCATAGAAAGCTTTCCGGTTATATTTCCTCCGGCGCCGATGGCAACAATCAGCGGGAAAACAACAATGATACTGAACGATTCATATAAACCATTCATCCAAAGATGGTCGCTGCCGCCTATCCTCGGGATAAACATCACGATGGCAATCAATAAGCTGCATACTGCAAAAGCGCTTTTAATATGGATCAGCTTACCCATACGACATAGCAATACCCCTGCAAAAAAAGGATAAAGCAAGCGGGCAAAGCCAATATGAAGCTGGAGCGCATTAAGGCTCCATCCCCCGATAACATCGCCTTGCGGACCCATTAGTAAATATTGGACCAGTAATATGGCGGATAGGATTACAAATATCGCAAGCACTTTGTTAGAGAATTTACGAATAAAAAGTGCGTAAAGGATATTGGCAATATATTCGAAAAATAGCGACCAGGCAGGGCCATCCAACGGGTTCATTTCCTGCCAGCCGCGGATATCCATTGATAGTGGCAACGGGAGCATCGTAAAACCAACCAGCATAACCAGCAGCATTTGCCAAACAGGTGTTGTACTGATAGTTGGGAACGCAGGGGAGGCCTGGAAATAAAAGAGCGCCGCTCCAATGATGGTACCCATAATAACCATGGGCTGCAAACGGATAAGCCTGCGTTTATAAAAATCCCATTGCGTCATTTTCCCCCAGCGGTCATCGTAAGCATAAGCCACAACAAAGCCCGACAACAGGAAAAAGAAGTCGACCGCTAAATAACCATGATTAATGATCTGGTGGAAACGATCTCCGGAGTAGGTTTCTAAAACATGAAAGGCAACTACCAAAAGAGCGGCCACGCCACGTAACCCGTCAAGGATCTGATAATGGCTTTTTGTTTCGAGATACGCAGGAGTTTTAGACATTAAACAGTTTAAATTGGATACAGGGATGGTTTTATTTGGTTTACAATTTTTGTTCACTAACGCGAACATAGTTTGAACCCACAAGATGCTTTAATTTTGTTGGAAATGCAATGGGGGAATTGGGGAATTGGGGAAAAGTTAAAAGCCTCAATCTTTCAATTCAAGGCTTTTAACTTTCAGGTACAACTAAACTCAATAGCTTAAACCAAATCCAAATTTGTATAATGGATCTTTAGAGTCGTACGGCATGTCTTCTTTCTGGTTCCGAACAGCTTCCATTGACGATGGCAACTCAATAGGCAAATGCCCTTCCGGCTTATATTTACCAAAAATCACATCCAGCAGCGCCGCGTCGCCTGATCCAAAGTTGGCGATGAGTGCTTTGGCGTTCTTGCTGATCTGTGGTATCACAGCCGGGCGATCCAAATAAATGTCTACCACTGTAGGCACGGTTTTTTCCAAATTAAGGATGTCATCCAGTTGCTGGCCTTTAAAATCCAGGTCACCAAAATGGAACATTCCTGCTATGAAGTTGCCTTTAGCTTCAGGGATAGGATAAGCCGGAGTTTGCAATCTAATGATCGCAATATCTGCCTGTTTAGGGTCATCTACAATTGTACCATAAGCAGCGGCAATTTTGGGATTAATATTTTTGATGTAAATTTTCAGCTTATTTGGCGCCAATGGTAAAACATGGTCGTCATTTTTCAACAAGGTGAGTGACCTGCGCTGGGCATCTTCTCCGGCCTTCATAAATTGGGAACTTCCAACAAGATCTCCCGCCTTTTTTTCATCAACAAAAGGATTATCAAACAAACCCAATTGAAACTTTAAACGCAGCAATCTTGTAACAGAAGCATCAATACGGCGTTTGGTTACTTTTCCTTCTTTCACAAGCTTTACAATTACTTCCTGCAGATTTTCACCTCCAAGCTGATCAACGCCTGCATCAATCAGTTTTTGTACCCTTTCCTCCGTGTTTAACTTTTCAACACCCCAGGCTCTTGCAACAAAGTTAACAGCGCCAAGCTTTGTATCAGACACCAGGCCCCAGTCGGTACAAACCACGCCATCATAGTGATATTTTTTACGCAGCAGCTCGGTAATAATGGCTTTGTTATATGAAAAGCCCACCTCTTCAATATTTTGCTGCCCCATAGGTACTCCGTAATAAGGCATAATGGCAGCGGTACCTGCTTTAAATGCAGCCTCGAACGGGATAAGATGATACTTGAAATTGTTGCCGGGATAAACCTGGCCTTTCTGAAATACAAAATGTGGATCAAGGCCTTCCTTTTGAGGGCCGCCGCCAGGGAAATGTTTGGTCATCATGGCAACGCTGTTTGGGCCTAGCTTTTCGCCCTGGTAGCCATTTATATAGGCTGTGGTCATCCGGGATGACAGTGCCGCATCTTCTCCAAATGTGCCTGAAATGCGTGGCCAGCGGGGTTCGGTTGCTAAATCGACCTGCGGATGCAGGCCCTGCCGGATGCCAACTGCCAGGTACTCCTGCCGCGAAATATCAGCAAACTGCGCTGTTAACTTTTCGTCGCCAATTGCAGCTAAACCCAATGGATCGGGCCACAGGGAGAAAGTTTTGGCCGACATTGCAAAAATGCCCTGCCCACCTTGATTTCGTGGATCGGACGCGATGGTAAGCGGGATCCCCAACCGTGTTTTTTCAGCATATTTCTGCATCCGGTTGTACCACATGGCTAAAGTATCCGGAGCGGGAACAGCAAACAGGTTAAAATGTGTGATATGATGCTGATCAATTTCCTTAACCCCGACCGGTGAGATACTCGACAGGAAATCTTTAGCCGGCTGTTCTTCAATTGTGCCATCTTTATTTACCCGCACGGGCGAATAAAACATCATCCCGGCCTTTTCATCAAGAGTCATTTGCTTTAAAAGATCCTGTACCCGTTTTTCTACCGGCTGCCCGGGATCTTCATATACGTCCATCTTCCCATTTTTATTCAGGTCGCGAAAGGGGAGGTCGCCGGCTGTCCGGATCAGGCCGGATTCAGCAATAACCATCGGTGGCAATTTGTTTTCAACCCGGCTTTTTGCGAAAGCGAGTACCGCCAGCAGTGCCCCGGCACCTGCTGCGTATGTAAGTGGTCTGTTTATTCTCATGTGTGTATAATTTGGTTAATTGGTTTTTTAATAATTTATTACTGCCTGGTTTATAATCATTAAGCACTGCTTTACGCTGTTGGCAGTTTTGATTTAATTCATTTATTAAATTTTAATAAATAAAGATATATAACTTTTCCTTACATTTATTAAATTTTAATAAATAATTCTACCGTAGTCGAAAAATGGAAACCTTACAGGAAATACAGCATTTTTTTAATGAAGGCTATTTGGACTATAGGCCGTACCTTACTGTGGATTGCGCCATTTTTGGTTATCATGACGGCGAACTCCAGTTGCTGCTTGTCAAGAACAAGGCAGTTACTATGTGGTGCCTGCCCGGTGGGTATGTTAGGAAGGACGAAAGCTTAGACCAGGCGGCTACCCGTGTAACAGCAGAAAGGACCGGGATAGGGAACTTGTTTTTAAAACAATTCAAAGCTTTTGGCGATCCGGGAAGAAATGATTCACGCGGAGCTGTTGACCTGGAAAAGCTTTTTGAAATAGTAGGGGTAAGGATAGACGAAAACAGCTGGCTTAACGGCGATACCGTGTCGGTAGGATTTTACACGATAACCGACATCGTTAACGCAATACCCAAACCGGATTATGTATCCAGCGAATGCGAGTGGTTCCCGGTAAACAAATTGCCAAAATTAGGATTTGACCATGACGAAATGGTTCAGGAAGCCCTGTTGATCATGAGGGTGCATTTGTATCATTTCCCAATCGGCAAGAATTTTTTGCAGCAAAAATTCACGTTGAAGGAGATCAAGCACTTTTATGAGGTGATGTCGGGCAAGCAGCTAAACGCTTCTAACTTTCCCAATAAATTAATTTCGCTTGGGCTTATAGTCAAGCTGGATGAAAAAAGAAAAATAGGCGCCCATCGTTCACCCGCCTATTACAAGTTTGATGAAGAGACCTATGAGAATGCTTTAAGAGAAGGGTTGGTGCTGGCTTAACTTTAAAAATGTTGTGTAAGGTTGGTGGCTGCTTGGTAAGCTTTAAATCGAAAGATTTGAGGCTTTTGAATTTTAAAGGTATCGGGAGCAGAAATCAAACCCACAACCTTCATGTGTAATAAGATTTGAAAATTCTCCCTTTTCGCCAGGGATAAATCTTAAAATAATTCTTCGTTTGGTGGTTTTATCCCTTTTAAATGAAAGTAAACAGTTGTTTGTCCCCGGTGGTGTGTTTGATGTTCAAATATTTTGTTCAATAAAGTAGCTTTGGTCATGATATATTTATCAAAAACCTTTACGGTGTCCTGGAATTGTTCGGGCTTCATGTTTTTAATATTACTAATAACAAAATCATAACCAGCCATCACCATTTCGGTTGTAGCAGCTTTCGATTTGTCGACCGATTTCGCGGCAGCACCCGGCGCGATTGGGCTTTTTAGTCCGCCGGCCAATGAGGCTAACTCATAGTTTGCATCAGTAAAATGCAACATGTGTTCTGCAAAGGTTCGCATTTCGGGGGTAGGCTTAAAGGAGTAGCCGTCTTCAGGCATTGCGTCCAAATAATGCCTGGTGTAGGTTTTGGCTCTTTCCCAATCCTTAATCATTTGGTCGGCATTCTGAGCTTTGGTAACACTTGCAAGAGTTACTAACATTAGAAAGATAGAGAATCTCGTGATTTTTTTCATTGTACTTAGTCTTGATATGCGTTATTTCAATTTAAGTGTGCAAGGTATCTTCTAAATAATTTGGAAAATTGTACAAAATCGTCATCTACGTTAGCTATTGTTTTGTCGGGTTGTTACTATGGCTGAAACAAGCAGTGCCCTGTGCGATTCTTTCCCATAGGCGAGGGTAATGTGATTAAGTTAAGAGAACGTTGGTGATAACAAACCACATAGCAATGTTCAGTAGCCCCCTCTAAATCTCTCCCGGTAGGGGAGACTTTAGCTTCGCTCGCGTTTGTTTTTTCAAGTTCTCCCTGCCGGGGAAGATTATTCACAGTTGTTTATTTTTAATAGGCGTTCATGAGGGCTGCGCCGTTTAGGTGAGGCTACTAAGCATTTAAGGAAAATTATGTTTGTGTTAATGCCGGCATTAACTTATCTGAAAAGAGAAAAGCCTTCAGCCTTTCGACTAAAGGCTTTTGACCTTTTTAAAGATAGCAGGAGCAGAGCCACTCAGCATGAAGTTGTCAAAGATGATATGCCGACCCTTTTTTAAGTTACTGTATAAAATAAACCTTTTTTATTTTATTGTTTTGGATCTGATATATGGCAATGGCTTCTAACTTATCCTTCCTGCCAGGAACACTCACCTGTTCATGATCAACAATTATATTTCCTTTTACAACCCGGTCAGTTATTTTGCAGTGCAATCCCTTCGCCCGCTCAAAAAAGGCCGAATAATCTTTGCGCATACTTTCCTTCCCTTTACCTATCAGTTTGTCAGGGTAAGCATATAACTCCACATCATCAGCATAGGGTTCTAAAAAGGCATCGATATTTCCGGCGTTATAGGCGTTTAGCTGGCGCTCTACCAAGGCCAGCGGGGTTTCTTTAATTAAAGTATCCGGTAAGATAGCCTTGCCTTTATTGATAACCAGGCTTATTTTTTGTAGATTTTCCAGCTGATCAACCGGGTTTGCATTAAGTAAAACCAAATCAGCCTTTTTGCCTTTTTCAATACTGCCAAACTCATTTTCCTTACCTATTGCTTTGGCGCCATTAATAGTGGCCGACCGGATGATCTGCCAATTGCTTAAACCACTTTTTTGCATGGCTTTTAGTTCAGTGAATAATGAAGTGGCATGAAAAGTGCCAATATTACCCGCATCGGTACCGGCCGCGATAATAACACCCGCATCCGCCATTTTTTTAAGATTTATCATTCTGATGGAATCCGTAGCGGCAGTGTGCTGCCCGGCTCTCAATTTATAGCGATTGGTTAAAGCGGTATCATCTAAATATTTTAAATCAATTATAGACCCAAGCTGCTCGGGATTTGAATGAACCAGGTCATAATAGGTGAATTTTTTTTGCTGCCCAAATGTGTCATAGTAACCATCCTCTACAATGAGCGTTGGGCAAAGCACAACATGATGCTTTTTCAACAGGTCTATAAACTCACCTGTTACAACTTCGTCCTCTACCTCATGTACCAGGTAATCGCATCCGCTTTCAACGGCAAGCTGCGCGGTTATTCTTTCGGTAGCATGTACGGCTACGCGCAGATGATTTTTATGCGCTTCGTCAATGATCTGCTTTACAACAGGCTGATACTTCCTGGCCACTTCCTCTTTATTTTTCCCGATCACAATGTACCAGATCTTTATAAAGTCGGGGTGGTGCGGTAGTTGCTTCTCTAATAAAACTGTTGCTTCTTCAGCATTGGTAAACAAATTGAATGGCTCGTCATTCTTCAGGTTTTTATATACCTCCGGTTCATAGGTTGTTAGGAGCGGCCCTGCCATATAAACCTTCGGTGCATAGTCTTTATTAGCAAAACTATCCCGGAGTGTTAAATAATTAAATGTTGCGCCGGGGTCAATAACTGTTGTGATGCCAGCCTGGGTATAACGTCGTAAAAAGTCCTCCATATGCTCATGGCTCCAGGCTATTTCTTTTTCATAAGGCATATATTTTTGCAGGGGAATGCCATCGGGCCTGGCATACAGACCTCCGCTTTGAAAAAAATGCACATGCGCATCAGTAAGCCCGGGGATTAAAAACTTCCCTGAACCGTCAATCACCTTCGCATTTGCCGGAATTTTAGCTTTTGATGAATAAACCCCCGAAATAACGTCACCGGTGATCATCACGGTTTGCCCGGGTAATAATTTATTGTTATTTACATCTATAATATTTACATCTTTAATATATGTTTGGCTAAACCCCAGAAATGAATAAAGGATAGCTATCAAAAAGAGTACAAATTTTGTTTTCATTGCAAGTATAATTATAGGTGAGTGCGCCCGGGCTGCTTCGGTATAGTAAGGTACAGGTTTATTTATTAGATATGGTATTTTTTATTTTGTTACAATTCTACTTCTATTGCAGCTGGTAAATTGTCAGCCAAAACAATTAAATCATATGGCCGGGTAAGTGTCTTCCTTGTCAAAATTAATCATAGCTCATCTTCAGCCCGCGAAACCCAATCCGGGGCATTATTTATTCCCTGGCGTAAAAATAAATTCAATTGGGCCGCATGATGTTGAACGTGTCTCATATTATAAAGTAATATTTCCAGCACAGAATAATCCCTGTCTCCCAACTCCTCCACCCATCGTTCTTTTAATTTTTCCTCTGTTAAGCCTGCAATTAATATATGGCACTTTTCACGACTTGATTGCAGGTAGTCAAGTAGTTCTGTTTTACTATAGATCCTGTTTGGTATTACATCGTCTATCGCATCGGCCGGTACATCACCGGATTCCGCAATTGTGAAGGGGAGTGGTGAAGAAAAGTTTTCGGGTGGAATTGTCAGGTAGTAATCCAGGAATACCAGGCAATGATAGGCGTTATAAAAAAACTTTTTGCTGGAATTCCATTGCTCATCCGGCCATAATAGGATCGCATTTTTTAGCATGTCGATACTTGCTCCGAACTGTTTCCACAAACTTTCTTTTAAGTTATTAATCATCGCATTAAGCTATTTACTGGATTTATGTTCATTTTGAATTCATTGCGCACTTAGAGAATCTATTAAAGTAGTTAAGAAAGTAATCGGTATCATCATAATTCGGAACCTTCAATCAAAATTATCTTTTCTACCGAATTGTTTTTCATTTCAATAAAATCCAGGCGTTTAGGATCATTTTTATAACCCTCAAAATCAGCTTTGCTGCCAAAAGTTACCAAATGGATCTCGTAGGGTAATTTGCGGCTGCTTTCAATAAATGCACTTTTACCAGGTCTGACGCGATAAACAAGGTCTCCGTTATGCCCCTTCAACAGGGGTAACACTTTTTCCTCGAAAGCATGGAATTCCTGCTCGCATCCGGGCTTTATAAAAATAAGTTGCGTGTAATAGATCATTTTGATGATGATAACGTGAGTTGGATGGTAATGAACTTATAAGCAGTTGTTTATAATAAAATATTAAAAAGAAAGCTGAGCGCTTATATCGAGGTCATCAAACTACAACAATTGCACCGGGCTTCAGTAATGAACACAAATTTATTGAAAATCTTAGAAGCTGTTTAAAAACGGTTCAACATAATTCTTATAGCGGATAAATGTATTATGGCGACACTGGTATCGTTAAAGCGTTCATAATTTTTAGCGGCTCGTCTGTTAGTGTCAATCCATGCAAAAGTTCTTTCGACAATCCAGCGTTTCGGTAGTATTTTAAACGTGTGCAATTCGGTTCTTTTTATAACTTCAAAGGCTATTTTGAATTTGACTTTTACCTTCTCTATTAATGCTCCCCGATAGCCATTATCAGTAAATATTTTGATGATACTATTCCAGGTTTCAAAAAGTTTATCGATAACGTCCATAGCTCCGTCCCTGTCTTGCACTGATGCACTTTGAATAACCACCGCAAGAACCATCCCGAGTGTATCAACAATGATATGGCGTTTGATCCCTTTTATCCTTTTTCCTGCATCAAAACCCTTGCTTTCACAGCTTACAAGTGTTGATTTGACAGATTGAGCGTCAAGTATACCAACCGTTGGATGTTCTGTTTTCCCTTGCTTTAACCGTATTTTCTGAACAAGACTTTCTTGTATCAGATCAAAAATATCTTGTTTCTTCCAGGTGTTAAAGTAGTAATAAACCAATTGCCAGGGAGCAAAATCCTGCGGTAGCATCCGCCACTGACATCCGGTTTTTATCATGTACAGGATCGCGTTAATGATCTCCCGTAGTTCATAACGCCGGTTTCGCTGGCAATCAAAATATTTTGATATAACTTGCCATTGGCTATCGCTTAAATTGCTTGGATAATTTGTCATACTAATTGAGTTTGTGGTTATTCACAATTAGTATTTATTCGGCCATACAGCGATGGCCCTTTTATCTACTTTTTAACACATACACTTTTATTTTATCCGTTTTTAAGCAGCTTCTAAGAAAATAAATCATTTTTCGAAGAAGTTATACAAAAATTCATA
>JAQBOS010000450.1 GCA_028287925.1 Mucilaginibacter sp.
GTCATTGCTTCGCTCGACCTGCCCTCTCTTCCGCAAGCGGGAAAGAGGGCAAAAAAAATATTTTTCAGAAACTATTTTGATTCATTTTATTCCAACCTCCACGCTCCATTCACCCCCGCTTGCAACCTGATAGGTTTTGGCAAAATCGTTCATGTTAAGCGCAAATGATAGCTGCAAAAGGCTGTTCAAATAAGCCAGCGGTTTCCCTTCAGCAACTTCGCCAAAAGTTTGGCTGTAGGGCATATCGCCCTGGTAAACCTGCTTGTTTTTATTAAAGATGGTAACATGTACTATATCGCCAAATTTGGGATTTAGCTGTTTAAATAAAGTATCCGGAATATTAGTCCAAACGTTGCCGTATTGCACATCAAGCACCGGGATATTGCCCTTTATAATTTTACCCTCCGTTACCGCTTGCTGGTATGGAATGCTGATAACCTGCTTTGGCAATACCGGTCCAACCTGCTCATACGTGATAGCCCCTGCAGCTAATCGTGCAGCAGTGTAGGCATAAACATCGCGGCCATGAAAGGTGTATGATTTTTGCGAATCCTTGCGGCGGTTAACAGCCTCGTTAATTTCCCTTATCTCATCAACCCCTAATGATTGGGCAATCAGCGTTAAGGTGCCGTTATCAGGCGTTACTATATAATGGCCCGACTTTGTTTTAAGCACCACCGATTTGCGCGCTGTACCCACACCCGGGTCAACTACCGAAACAAACACGGTACCCGCTGGCCAGTATCGTACGGTTTGCTCCAGGCGATAAGCAGCCTCCCAAATATTATAAGCCGGGATCTCATGTGTAAGGTCATACAATTTCAAATCGGTTGATACGCCCATGGCAACACCTTTCATTGCCGAAACGGCGCCATCCTTCACTCCAAAATCCGACTGGAAGACAACAATTTTATTTTGTGCCGATGCCAGTTTTGCTGACAATGAAAGCAGCACCAGGCAAATTAGTGATCGTAAAGTTTTATTCATGCTGGTAATTAATATCGGTATACAAATTAATGGATTTTAATATATTTAATGAAGATGATAATTTAATTCAAAAAAAGAAAGCCACCCCGGATCACCAGGGCAGCTCTCAACCGCTATGAAAAATATTTTGTTAAATTAGATCTCTTTAAATTTGCTCTCGGGGTAATTAACTTCAGCCGGTTTGGTATGTTTCATTATCATCCAGGCACCAGTACCTATTATAGCTATTGGCCAAACTACACGGTCGGCGTTATCAATATTATCGGTCAGCAAAAAGGCCGTACCCATAACCAGCAACCAGATATAAAACGGTTTTTTGAAATTATATTTCGCACCCATATAAAGGCCATAGCCTATAAGTATCATTGGCCAGCTAATTAACCAGTTAGGAACAAAGAACAGGTCGAGCTGGTCGATAAGCAATAAACCGCCTATAATCACAATGATTATTCCGGCCATTACCTTACCATTATTTTTTGCGGGTTTATTTATGATAGTTTCCATTACTTTAAGTTTTAAATATTACCTAAAAGTACGGCAGTATTTAAAGCGCAGCAACGGAATGTTGGCAAGGTGTTTACAGATGTCGGTAAGGAGGGAAAAAGTGTCGGTGAAAATGGAGGATGATAAACAATATAATCATGTCATTGCGAGGTACGAGGCAATCGCATGCTATACAGAGCAACCGTAAAGGTGTAGAACTTGCATTGGCGGTTGTGTACAGCGTGCGGTTGCCACGCTTCGCTCGCAATGACAAATATTAATAAAATCGAAAATTCCTACACCCCCGGTTCCTGCTGGCTTAAACAGTGAAAGCTGCCCAGCCCCCAGATAATATCGGTTGAATCAATCCCAACAACCTTTCTGTCGGGGAAGCATTCTTGTAAAATGTCTAATGCCTTATCGTCATTAGCACAGCGATAAGTGGGCACAACAACAGCCGAGTTGGCAATATAAAAATTAGCGTATGATGCCGGTAACCGCTGATCGTCATACACCACAGCATCAGGCATTGGCAACTCAACTATGTTCAGTTGTTTACCGTTTGACAGGCGCATGATTTTTAGTTCTTCAAGGTTTTCTTGCAACAGGTTATAATTCTCGTCGTTCTTGTTTTCTTCAAGAACGGTGACTACAGTATCTTCGTTTACAAAGCGGGTAATATCATCGATATGGCCATCGGTATCATCGCCAACAATACCATCGCCCAGCCATAGAACCTGCTCAACACCATAATAGTTTTGCAGGTATTCTTCTATCTGCTGCTGGTTTAAATGCGGATTGCGGTTTTTGTTCAGCAAACAAGCAGTTGTGGTTATTAAAGTACCTTTCCCGTTAAAATCCACTGAGCCGCCTTCCATCACAATCCCGGGATGATATACCTGCAAGCCAAACCGATCTCCTATTTTTGTAGGAATCACATCATCCAAATCAAACGGCGGATATTTACCACCCCAGGCATTATAACCCCAGTCAACAATAGCTTTTTGCTTAGTATCCGGGTTTATCAAAAACGCCGGACCATGATCCCTGCACCAGGCATCATTTGTTTCAAACTCAAAAAACTCAATCCGTTTCAAATCAACACCGGCAACTATTAACTGCTGCTTGGCAAAGGCTGCCATTTGCTCATCCTTTACGTTAATGCGCACCAATTCACCCTCGCTTACTACTTTAATAAACTCGCAGTATTTTGGATAGATCAAATCTATCTTACCGGGCCACGAAGCCTCCTTATGCGGCCAGCTAAGCCAGGTGGCGGTGTGTTTTGCCCATTCTGCCGGGAAATGGAATCCGGTTGGTGTGTAGTAGTTCATGGTTGATAGTTATAGCTCAATTGTCTGAACCATGATTTACCTGATTTTAGGATTAAAGGATCCTTATGCTGTTTTAATAAATCAGGAAAATCAAAAAATCATGCAAATCATGGTTCAAAAAAGTTGCAATGGTGCTTTATTAATTAGTCCTCGTCTAAAAACCTTTTAGTAATTGGTTGATAAGAGTCTATTCTCCGGTCCCTCATAAAAGGCCAATGGCTCCTATAGTAATCCGATTTAGCCAGATCAAGTTCCTGCACTACCACCTCCTCATCATCAGTTGAGGTTTGGTGGATCAAAGCGCCAAATGGGTTGGCAAAGAATGATCCTCCCCAAAACTTAACACCTGCTTCTTCACCTACCCTGTTCACACTTACCACGTGCACGCCATTAGCTACAGCATGCGAGCGCTGAATAGTTTGCCATGCATTATATTGTTCAATGTTGGTTGCTTCGTCCTGTGTAGTAGCCCAACCGATGGCTGTTGGGTAAAACAAGATCTCGGCACCCATGAGGGCGGTAATACGGGCAGCTTCCGGGTACCACTGATCCCAGCAAATGAGCACACCTACTGTAGCAAATTTGGTTTTGAATACCTTGTAGCCCAGGTCGCCGGGAGTAAAGTAAAACTTTTCGTAAAAGCCCGGATCATCCGGAATATGCATTTTGCGGTACTTACCTAAATAAGCGCCGTCTGCATCTAAAACTGCGGTGGTATTATGATAAAGGCCCTGTGCACGTTTTTCAAACAGTGAAGCAATTATCACTACGTCAAGCTCCTTTGCCACAGCCGAAAGTGCATCGGTCGAGGGACCGGGAATAGCCTCGGCCAGCTTAAAGTTGTCGTAATCTTCAACATCGCAAAAGTAAAGCGAGGTAAATAGTTCCTGTAAACAAACTATTTGTGCACCCTTTTGGGCGGCTTCTCTAACCTTTACAATAGCTTTATCTAAATTTTCCTGTTTATTGGCGGTACAGGTCATTTGTACCAGGCCTACTTTTACTTTACTCATCCCGCTAAAAATTTGCGCAAAAGTAGTGTTTTTTGGTTGATTGAGTTGAATAAGTTGATTAAGTGAGTGGTTGTTTTACTTTAAAATGGCTTGACATAACTTAATCAACTCAATCTAACTTAGTCAACCTAATCAACTAGCAATATACCAGCCCATTCACCGTATTCACCAATTCATCAAGGCCGAAAGGTTTTGTTATAATGGCATCACAGCCACAGGCAAGCAGGTCGTCCTTATTCAAATAGGCCGAACAAATAATAACAGGGATATTGTGGATTTGATGGTGGGCTTTAATCTGGCGGCAAATGTCATCGCCCCTGGTTCCGTTCAACTTATAATCAAGCATTACCAGGTCGGGCTTATAGGCTTTTATGGTTTCAATAATATTTACGGTTTCTGAAGTTATAGTAACCTCAAACCGTTCATATAATAGTGCTTCTTTAACAACATCCAGTATATCCTGGTTATCATCAAGCATTAATATCCGCTTAAGCATAGTTAAATCAATTAGGTTGAGTAAAGATATCTGCTATACTTTGTTGGATTGATTTGTTAATAATTGGTTTAATTGCACTGAATATATTTTTAACGCTCCAATGCCGGTTTTATTTGATTTTGGACGATAAATATCAGGGAAATCGCTTTTAGAACAGGAGGACCCGAAGGAGTCGGAAAACTATGCCGTGCCGGCTATAAACAGGAGTCTCCTAATAGCCGTTTGATTTTAAGCGCGATTCACTTAGCGCGGGTTTGACCTCCGGTAAGCGCAATGGCTACTTTTGCTTCGATGCAGAAGCATAAGCAATTTTTTTCAAAAAACACTGACACTAATTTGTCAGTACTTTTCACATTTTCAGGGTAGCAAACAAGGCGAAAAGTGCGTTATTGACGCGGAAACAAGCTTTTTAGCAAGCCGGGGTGACCTTTCACTGTTTCACCCTGTATACATGTTTCACTGTGAACAGCAACGTAAAACTACACTAAAATACAGGTATAGTTTACATTGGGCATCGGTTTGGGTTTCTTCCCCGCTGCCTAAAATGTTAAACGCGATTTCCCAGCGATAAATATTTGACATTTAAGTATATAGGAGGAGTCAGTAAAGTCCGGAAGGAAAAAACTCCTGGCTTTGAGATTTATAAAAGCCTTTATCAGTAAAGCCGATCACCTATCCTGTCTTTCGGACTTCCGGACTTTCCCGACTTTACTGACTTTCGGACTCCTATCAAAAATCATGATAAATACTCCGGAAAGTACTGCGCAGGCCAAAGGTAATTTGAGTAGTTTTTCTGCTTCCTGCATCATTCTTCTCATCGCGGATAAGGCCGCCCAGTTCAAAACGCAGGTTATATTTAGGGTTTATTAGGTATGATACCGTTCCTTCGGCATAACGCAAGGTGGTCGGGATCCCCTGTCCAATACTTGTAGTTGTAGTTGATGCCGAAGTAGTGGCCTTAAAAGGATCTTTACCAAAATTCATATTTGCCGGATCAAGTCCGTATTTGGCATAATTAACCTGGCCCATAAAATCAAAATTACCTATTGAGTAATTCAATATCCCTATAAACTCCCTGAAGTTTGCCCCAAGTGGATCGCCAAGCGGCAGGCTGTAATCACTATAGCTTGTTATAGCCTGCGGGCTTGCATAAGTATATGGCTTAACGCTGTTATACTCAAAAAGGTAATTAAAACTTTTCACCTTAAACAAATCGGCGCCACGGATCCCTAACTGAACACCATTGGTGTTATCCATATTGTTACTGCCCGAAAAGAAATCGCTTGCTTTAAAGTTATCTATAAGCAACTGTCCGTAAATTGCTGTTTTATCAAATATCTTATACTTTCCGGTAAAGCCAACTAATACATTATCAGGTTGGGCTGATGATGGCCCCAGTGAACTTGAAAAAAATAACGGATTTATATAGTTTGCATCAAAGCCATGAAATTTGCCGTTATCGTCAGCCTCCTGCGCTATCAAAGCATTGAAAAATCCTAACGACAGGCGGTTAGTAACATTCCAGTCGAGGTAATGGAAGGCAGCCCATTTACGGCGGTTACTGCCAAACGAATCAAATTTCGGCAGGTTTATGTCCTCAAGATATGCCCACATCATCATATATTGAACCTTGCCCAGGTTTGCCGTTAAGCGCAGCAATGGGTAATTGGCAGAAAAATCCGACAGCAGCAATGACCGGTAGCCGTCGCCAATAAATGTTTTATCAGTACCCAGGGTAATATTTAACTGTTTAATGGGTGTGTATGAAATTATAGCCGTTACGTACGACCAATCCTGCGAGCCGGTGGGCTGTCCATGATAACTCCTGTTATAAGCCTGTCCGGGTATAAAGGCATAGCTATTAACAATATCATTATAATAGCCTGCAAACTTAGCCGAGTTTTCAAAACCGCTGCTATAAAAAGAAAACTTATCTCCAACCGTACCGCCCAGCTGGTAACCACGGGTATTCAGGTTAGTTGTTATTTTGTCGCTGAAATCGCGGCCGATGAGCAGATCCGGCAAATAATCAGCATAAAAAGTGTATTCTTTGGTTTTCACATCAAACACATGCTCATTAAATATTTTGCGCACTATCCAGCTTTTACGGCTGCTATCAACTCCCCGGTTCATTATTGCATTATATGTGGGGCTTAAGGTGCTGTCAATTAAAAATGGCTTTAGCGATGTATGCAAACTGCTTTGTAAAGAGTAAACGCTTGAATTAAATTTTTGATCGAGCTGGTAGGAATAAGGCAGATAAACAGATTGAGCCTTGCTTAAATTGACCGAAAACGCTACAATTATAACAAGTATTATTAATTTCCTCATAGGTAAGCAATCAATATTTTGTATCGCAACAAAATAAGTATTATTTACGATGAAATAAAAATTTCATTTGACTTAACTTTTTTAAATGCAAACCTTTCCTTCTTTAGTGCTTTACTGCCTTTAGGACTTTACTTACTTTCCCGACTTTTTTACCATATTTGCAACTTTTAAAGCAGCACAGCCTATTAATATGTTAAAAGTTGTTAAGTAGAACCTGTTTTAGTGGAAAAAGTGTTAAAAAACCTGATATTTACCCTGCAATAAACCATTATTTGTAATGCAATACAAAAAAATAAATAATCTTTTAGGCTGGCTTTGTTTTGCCATAGCATCAATTACCTATATCCTTACTTTAGAGCCATCAGTAAGTTTTTGGGACTGCGGCGAGTTTATCTCCTGCGCATATCGTTTACAGGTGGCCCACCAGCCTGGTTATCCAATGTTTGCCATGTTGGGTAAAATGTTTTCGCTTTTATCATTCGGCAATAATGCAAAGGTGCCATACTTCACTAATATGGGCTCGGCAATTGCCAGCGGTGCAACCATTATGTTCCTGTTTTGGACCATTACCGCAATTGCTAAAAAAATGCTGGCCGGCAAACCAGGTGAGCCGGAAGATCAAAACCGCACCATCCTTATTATGGGTTCGGGTTTGGTTGGCGCGCTTGCCTTTACCTATACCGATACCTTTTGGTTCTCGGCTGTTGAAACCATTGTATTTGCACTATCAATGTTGTGCACCGCAATAGTTTTTTGGGCCATATTAAAGTGGGATGCCCATGCTGATGAGCCAGGTGCAGATAAATGGATAGTATTTATAGCTTATGTAATAGGCCTCTCAATAGGCATCCACCTGCTAAACCTGTTAACAATCCCTGCAATTGCTATGGTTTATTATTTCCGCCGTGGCAAAAACGTAAACGTTAGCGGTGCAATCGGTACATTTTTAATAGGTGTGCTTATACTTGTATTTGTGCAATACGGTATAAGAGGCTACTCCATAAAAATAGCCGCCTATTTCGATCTTTTCTTTGTAAACTCATTGGGTACTGGTTTCTGGAGCGGAGCTTTTGTATGGTTCCTGATAATTGCGGGCGTATTGGTTGCTGGTATTATCTACAGCATCCGCAATAAAAAACCTTTAATGAATCTGGCGTTTTTGTGTATCTCTTTCGTTTATCTGGGTTACAGCTCATTCGCTTATATCCCTATCAGGGCCACAGCTAATCCCGATCTGAACAACTCGCACCCTGATAATGCTTTTACGCTTTACGGTTACTTAAACCGCATTCAGTATGGCGAAAATCCATTGTTATTCGGCCAGTATTTTGATGCCAAAGTTATTGATCAAACCGAAGGCAGCACTCTTTACCGCAAGGGTAAAACCAGCTATGAAAATGCCGGTAAAAAAACAAATTATGTTTATGACCATACTACCTTTTTACCGCGTATGTACAGCAGCGATGGGCAGGATCCGCAATTTTACCGCCAATGGCTGCAAATGAGCGAAGGTGCGGCGCCTACCATGGCCGATAACCTTAAATGGCTGGCCAGCTGGCAGGTTTACCAGATGTATATACGATACTTTTTATGGAATTTTGTTGGCCGTTACAATGATGCCGATGGGCAACAAAGCATGAGCGGCATTGATGGTAACTGGACAAGCGGCATTTTAGATGGCGGTAAACACCTGCCAAAATCAGTTGTTAACGGTACTACCTATACTCCATTATATGCCCTGCCTTTAATTATTGGCTTATTGGGCGCCATCTATCACTTTCAACGTAAAAAACGCGATGCACTGGTAGTGCTGCTACTGTTCTTTTTTACAGGGATAGCCATTGTATTATATGTAAACCAACCCAGCATACAACCCCGCGAACGTGATTATTCATACGTTGGTTCATTTTATGCCTTTGCCATATGGATAGGCTTAGGAGTAATTGCCCTTGCCGAGCTGATCCGTGTTAAGTTAAGCCCTAAGGTTGCCGCTATTTTGGCTACCGGTGTTTGCCTGTTGGCTGCCCCGGTAATTATGGCTAAAGAAGAGTGGAAAGCCCATGACCGCTCAACCAAAATGACGCCGCATGATATGGCTTATGATTATCTTATATCGTGCCCGCCAAACGCTATTTTATTTACTTATGGTGATAATGACACCTACTCATTATGGTATGACCAGGAAGTTGAAGGCATCCGCCCTGATGTGCGCATTGTTAACCTGAGCCTTTTTACAGGCGATTGGTATATCCGCCAGATGCAGGGTAAAATGAACGCTTCTGAACCATTGCCTATCACCATGCCTTATGATAAATATAAAGAAGGTGTGCGTGATGTTATTTATTTTGATGATAAAAAGATCCCCGGATCTGTTGAAGTAAAAGAGGTATTTGATTTTATATCGTCTGACGATAAAGCTGCACAGGTACAATACCAAAGCGGCGATTTTGGAAATTATCTGCCTACTAAAAACTTCAAGATCACCATTAATCCCGATGATGTGTTAAAGAACCATGTGATAACCCCTGATCAGAAAGACAAGCTGGCTTCAGTTATTGAGTGGAAATACACCTCAAACTATGTGACCAAAGAAAACCTTGCCATACTTGATATATTGGCGCATAACAATTGGAAACGGCCTATTTGCTTTACCACGACTATTGGCAGTGAAAACCTGATAGGCTTACAGCCTTACCTTTATAAGGAAGGTTTTACTTATCACCTGATCCCATTTAAACCCGATACCAGTACTCACGATCAATTGGGTAAAACCAATAGCCTTGTGATGTACAACAACATGATGACCAAATTTAAATATGGCAACTTTAAAACTGCCAAATATTTGGATCATGAGTCGACCACTATGTTTTACCCGGTTATGGTTACAACCTTTCTTGACCTTGCCGAGGGCTTGATAAAAGACGGTCATCCTGACCTGGCTTTAAAGGCCCTGCACAAATTTGATGATGTAATGCCTGATATAAATCCGGGACTGGATGTTGCATACCGCAAGATGTTTATGGCGCAAACGGCTTATGGATTGCATGACAATGTTTTAGCTAATAAGTTTGTAACCGGCATTGATGATTATGTTGTTGATCAGCTTGATTATAACTATAACCTGCTGAAAAATAATTCAGATAATTTAGACCTGCGTAATGTACAGTTTGGTGTATCGGTTATAAATGCAATGGTAGGCATTACCGGCGACAGCCACCAAACAGCTTTAAATGCTAAGCTTGCGGCGCAGTTAAAAGATTATACCAATAAATTTGGCCCTGTTTTGCAAAGACAGCAGCAGTAATTTGAGGCGAAAGTTGAAAAGTTATTGAATATTAAATACTGATAAAAACCAATCCTGTGGGGTTGGTTTTTTTTGTTTGATGATATGCTCTTGTAGATTGCGTATTTGCAGAAAAGAATTACCAATAGCAAAGTTGCCCAATAAGGCTACTTTACTTATATTTGTACCGTTTTATGAAATTTAGAACAATAACTATTTACAAACATTATTTTCCGGAGTTTTTCTCTAAACAGCGCCAAAAAGTAAAAGATAAAATTATCTGGACTTTTAAGTTGATAGAAGAAATTCAGCATGTGCCCGAAAGTTATTTAAAGCATATGGAAGGTACTGATGGATTATTTGAGATCCGTGTTCAATCAGGAAGTGATATTTTTAGAATATTCTGCTTTTTTGATGAAGGCAAATTAATTGTGATAGCTAATTGTTTTCAAAAGAAAGCCCAGAAAACACCAATAAAAGAAATTGAAAAGGCACTAAAGATAAAGGAGGCATATTATGAAGAAAAATGATAATCTTATCACTCTTGATGACTTTATTGATAAAGAATATGGCAACAAGGGAACTGCGAAGCGCGATAAATTTGAACAGGCTTACCAGGAATTTAAATTAGGAACGTTAATCCATGATGCAAGACTTGCACAAGGCTTGACACAAACTCAATTGGCGGATAAATGTGGTACTACAAAAGCGTATATATCAAAGGTAGAGAATGATGTTAAAGATGTCCGTGTATCTACACTAAGGAAAATTATTGAGGAGGGATTAGGTGGGCAGTTGCAGCTATCCATTAAAATTTAACCATGCGAATTCTCATTTTAGGCGCAACAGGCAGAACTGGCCGCTTTTTAGTTGAAGAAGCTGTTAAGCAGGGTTATGCTATAAATGTTTTGCTGCGCGATAAAAGCAAGCTAAATGTTAGTTCAAATTCAATTACATTATTTGAGGGAACACCAACCGACATTAATACATTGTTACCCGCCATGCAGGGATGTGAAGCGATACTAAGCACCTTAAACATTTCCCGTACATCTGATTTTCCCTGGGCGCCATTAAGAACTCCCAAAAACTTTTTATCAGCCGGTATGGAAAACATCATTAAAGCAGCTGATCAATTACAAATAAAGCGACTAATTATAACTACCGCCTGGGGCGTAGGCGAAACAAAAAAAGAGATCCCTTTTTGGTTCAGGTTACTTATTGATAAAAGCAATATCGGTTACCCGTATCGCGACCATGAATTACAGGAAGACCTATTAAGCAATTCATCCCTAAGCTGGACCACAATACGCCCGGCTGGCTTAACAAACGCATTAAACAATAAAGAAGTGCTGGTAAGCTTTAACAATTCGCCCAAACCCCGTTTAATCATCAGCAGGCAAAGTGTAGCGCGGTTTATGCTGAATGTATTAAAAAATGATTTGTATCTTAGGCAAAGCCCAACGGTTTCTGAAAAATGATATGGCAAAAGAAATTCAGTTACAATCCACCATCACATGCCCCATTTGCGGCTGTCAGAAAACCGAAACAATGCCTGTTGATGCCTGCCAGTATTTTTATGTTTGTGAGGGCTGCCAGGCACATTTAAAACCCATTGCCGGCGATTGCTGTGTATTTTGCAGTTATGGCACGATAAAGTGCCCGCCCATACAGGCTGGGGATTCATGCTGCAGTTAGTTTATAAAAGTTATAGATCATTATCAGGTTTATAGCCGATCCGTTTTCTTGGCGGTGCAGGTTTTTCCTTTTTCTCCAGCAATTCATCCAGGTAATGGAAAACCAGCTCAATACTTTTATCGTGGTTATTTATTTTCTTTTTGATGTGTTCTATTTCCAAACGGAGTTCGGTGTTATTTAAAAGCATCTGCCGAAGAGCTATAAAAGCACGCATAATTGCAATATTCATTTCCTTTGCTCTTTTACTTTTCAATACACTGGAGAGCATAGCTACACCGGCTTCGTTAAATGCAAAAGGTGTAGAGCCCCCTAAATATTGTTTCGAAGGTATCACGTTTTGTGACACCACTGTTTCTATTTCCACAGCATTCAATTCAAACATAAAATCATCTGGAAACAAATCAATATTTCTACGGACAGCTTGCTTTAATGCCCGCGTTTCTACTCCATAAATTTCTGCAAGATGAAGATCAAGCATTACTTTTTCTCCTCGTAATATCACTATTTTGTGGATGATAGTTTCTTGGGGGATTAGTGAGCTTATTTCCTTTTTAGCCATATATGTGTATTATATTGTAAAGATAGGTCTTGTAGCAATATTTAAAGGTATCACAAATTGTGATACCTAACTCCACCAAATAAAATCATCAGAAAGTGCGCTCTTAAAAATTAAAGCGGTCGCAAATTGCGACCACCTAAAAATAAAATAATAATTAATTACTATGTGGCAAAAAATTAGCTACAATCTATCATTACCAATTTTGATTGTTAATGCCTGCCTATATTTTATATTTGTGAAGGCTAGCCAGCCAATTAAAAACCCATTGCCAGCGATTGTTGTGTATTTGGCAGCTATTGATATTTAGCAGGTTTGCCTACCTTATGTTGCAGACCTTGAAAAGGCTATCAATGGTTTCATATTCCCAATGTCGGCGTGTCTGATACCTGCTAAATATGTTGCTCTTATTTTATCTGCTTTAACCAGGCTAGAGCTTCCCCATAAATATACTGGCAAAGAAAATACGTGCTCGATCAGAATATCAGCCATTAGCCTTGAATGCCGGCCATTCCCATTGGCAAAACAATGTATAGATACGATTCGATGTTTAAAACGGATAGCAATTTCATCAGGTTCATATATTTGATATTCAATCCAATATTTAGTATCATCCAACAATTTCCTGAATTCAGTTCCTATTTGAAAACGATCGATCCCAATATTTTTGTTTGAATTTCTGAATGTTCCCGCCCATTTCCAAACATCACCAAACATTCTTTTATGCAAATCTTTTATAAAGTCTTCTGTTAAGATCTTTTCTTTTTTAAATTTCTTTCTTAATGTCCATTCAATAGCTTTCTGAATATTCAGCTGTTCAAATTCATC
>JAQBOS010000455.1 GCA_028287925.1 Mucilaginibacter sp.
TAAACCGTTACATTCTCATCTTAACCCTTTTTGGCATTGTAATTGTCTTACAAGTATATCTATCTATAAATTTTATATTATGAAAAAGTATATATTAAGGGCTATTGCGTTGCTTATCCTGGCATCAGCTACCCTCACAAGCTGTTCGGTAGAATACCGTCAGCGTCACGGGCATTATCATGACGGAGACCATGACCATGATCACGATAATGATCATCACTATCGTAATTATTAATATTAAATAACAACAAAGCCTCCCGGAATTTCAGGAGGCTTTGTTATTTATAATTAGCAGTAAGTTTTAGTTAGCTGTTTTGGTAACCAAAACCCAATCCACAACCACTTTTGCCTGGCCGGCCTTTATCTTGTTAACTGTAACATCTGAGATCCCAAAATACGGTGCTTTTACCTTGTTTACACCCGCCGGGTATCCACCGCCCAAAGCAAAATTCAGGATGATGAACTTAGGATTATCATAAGCCCAGCGCCCATATTTTTCAACCATTGTACGGGTTACACTGTAAGTTATTTTGCCATCCACTTTAAATACCAGGCTATCATGCGTCCAGTCAACCGAGTATACATGCCATTGGGTAACGTCGGTACCTGCCGGAAAAAAAGTCCGGTAAGCTAAAGGGGTATTACCAAAATAACCCGGGCCATGTAACGCATTGCTTGTCCAGCTGCTGTCGCCTACGGTTTCCATCATATCAATTTCACCGCAATCGGGCCATTTGCCATTACCTAAAGCCCAAAATGCAGGCCATAAACCTGCTCCCGCGGCCATTTTCATACGGGCAGATGCGGTGCCATAGGTAAACTCCATTTTATGTTGCGTGTTTATCCGGCCAGAAAGGAAATCATACTTTTTATTTTTATTACTGGTATAGCCCGGATGATAAACAGCTTTAAGCACCAGGGCATTCTTTGCACCTTCCGAACCTGCATTGTTTAATAAATAAATGGTCGAGGTCGAATCTACATAAGCCTGCTGCTCATCGTTAACGGTATTTCCTGTAACCTCAACATTCCATTTTGTGCGATCGAGGGCTTTTTGGTTAAAATCTTCAAAGAAAACTGTATCAGCTTTTTTTGGCTGATTTTGCTGCGCTGCTGCGGCAGTAATAGTAAATACGGCAACCAGGGCTGTAAGATGTAAGCGTTTCATGTGGTTTAATTAGTTGGATAAAAATAGGATTATTTGTTAAAACTATTTCAACGCGGTTTTTTGAGATTAAAGGTTGTAATTGTTCTCTACAACGACGCTTCGGCAACGTTTTAGTTATTCTTTATAGCTTATACAACAATATCATTTTGAACCATGGTTCAGACAACTTACCGCCAAACAAAACCTAATCTCTAACCTCCAGTCTCTAATCTCTAATCCCTATTTACCAAAATCATAAAACTTCCATTGTGTAGTAAAATCGCGGGTTAGGGCCTGGTTGGTTAAAGTAGCGCGCACCATTTCAATAGGCATGGCGTTTTCTTTCATTACGGCATCATGAAATTGTTTATAGGTCATTTTGCCACCGTCAACCAGCTCACGTTTAAGGCTCATTAACTGCAGACCACCGGTTAAGTAGGCCACCTGGTAAAGCGGACTATACCCACCTGTAAACGACCGCCGTACTTCACCCTCGGCGTTGGCGCGTTCATGGCCCACACGGTCAACCAAAAAGTCTATACATTGCTGCGGTGTCCAGTTGCCGAGGTGGTAGTTTAATGAGAAGATGATCCGGGCACAGCGGTGCATGCGCCAAAACAGCATGCCTATGCGTTCTTCAGGTGTTTTGGCAAAGCCCTGATCATACAGCAGCAACTCCCAGTATAAGCTCCACCCTTCAATCCAGAATGGGGTATAAAACATATTGCGATACGGTTTATAACGGCTGTTCATAAAATACTGCAGGTTGTGACCGGGCAACAGTTCGTGCTGCACGGTGCCGCGGGAAAAGTATGGGTTGTTGCCCCGCATGCTCATCAGCTTATCGGCCTCATCCATAGTGTTGGTTGGGTAGCTGATGATGATCTCGCTGCCGCCCAAAAAGAAAGGATTAACCAGCTGCCGCTCGGGTGTCATCATTGTCATGCCCCAGGTTTCTTCGGCAAGGGGTGGTATGGTTATCAGGTCGTGCCCCTTTATAAAAGTAAGCGCATCGTTATATAGTTTCAGGATAGCTTCGGGCTGTTTGCCTGCCGGTACATAGCTGTTTTTTACTTTTTCCAATGCTCTGTGCCAGTCATCTCCAAAACCCATTTCGTTGCTTGCCTTCAGCATTTCCTTATCGCAAAAAGCAAACTCCTTGTTGGCCAGCTTTATCAGCTCTTCGGGCGAGTAAGGGATCATTTCGGCCTTTAGCTGGCGCACCAGTTCATCATGCCCAACGGGTACCCCTTTAATGCCGCTGCTGTCGGGTTTTTGAGTGGTATTTATCTTGCCTTTGCCCATTATCAGGGTGGCGTATTTGTTTAGCGCGGTGTCAAGCTTTTGATAGGGTTTTGGTGCCCACCAGGTAAAGGCCGGGTCATAGCCTATGTAAAAATCATAAAAGCTTTTAAGGCGGCTCCTTAAACCCAGCACAGCAGCTTTACCCTTGCGGGCAAGCGGCAGATCCAGAGATTTAACCGCATCAAAACCGGCCTGCGATGCCTTTACCGCCTTTAATATATTGTTAAGCTGCAGGGCAACTTCCTGTCCGTCCATGGAGATCCCACGGCGGCGTTTCTTTTCCAATTGGTAGATCTCATCTGCAAAAGGGATGTAGGCGGTTATTTTATTGTATTCATCCTCATCAAGCTTTATTGCGCCAAGGTCAAAGGTGATCTGTTTTTTTAGCAGCGTATAATCTACCTTGCCGTAAATGCTCATGCTGTCAAAATCGATTTGCTTTAGCTTTTCAAGGTAATCGTTACTGATCTCCGTTAAACGCTTGCGTTCTTCGGGCGAGGTTTGTACCGATTGATTCTCGTAACCGTCAATAGCGGTATAGGGCGAATAAAAATCGTGGATGGCATTCATATCCTGTCCGTATTGAATGATCAATCCTGATACTTCGCTGGCCTGTTCGTACAAAGGTGATTTAGCCGGGATTGCCTGCGCCGATAGCTTGTCAATCGAACCAAAAAAAAGAAAACAGATGATAATGGGCTTTAATAAACCTTTGAAACTTGCGGGCAGTTTTTTACAGAACATGTGGCTACAGGATTAAGTTTTACAGGTGAAAGATAGGACAATTTAACGCACGATAAAAATAGGCGGGTTAAGAGAAGTTTAGTAACTATAAATTGACAGGTTATAGCGGGATTTTAGCAAAGGGGGGAGGGAGGTCCATGGTTGATGGTAAATAATTAGCCCTTTGTCATTCTGAGCGAGAGCGAAGAATCTTCAACGCAGGACAGGAACGCTGGACAAGTATGACGTTGACCTATCAATCGGATAAGATTCTTCGCTCTCGCTCAGAATGACAAAGGATATAAAAAACCGGATGCTACTCAATTGAATAAGCACCCGGCTGTAAACTCCCTGGTTTAGTTTTTTATTAATGCAGCGCTGTTTTGCTGTATAAGTGATACTCGCCCGGTGCAAGTGTCATATTATAGGCTAACGAGGTTACGTTAATGGTAGCGCCGGTAAAGTTGTCTGTCCAGGTACCCGTTGCCGGGAAAGTTATGGCAGCTGTATTTGTAACCACATCAAAGTTCCCTACCACCTCAATGCTGTTTGATGCATCTGTCATCTGGATGGTCTTTACTGCACCATTTAAGCTGTATTTAAAACTGGTGCTGGTAAATACGGGGTTATTTATTTTCCACTTGATCATCTGCGAATAAACTTTAAATAAATGCTGGCGGTTGGCATCATTCATATATTCCCAATGCGGATCCTTATCTCCCAATCTGCCGCCATTATCAATGCTGATATCGTACCCGCGTTCACCAAACTCCCACAGCATTTTAGGCCCGGGCGACGAGAACATAAAGGCTGCACCCATTTCATCGCGCTTTAAACCCGTTGCCAGGTCCTTAACACTATAGCTGCCGCTGGCGTTGCCATACATGCCGTTTTTAAATTGCAGGCGTTCTTCATCGTGGCTTTCAAAATATGCTACCAACGCGTAAGGATTTGTAAAACCATAACCATCATAAAACAGGCCCGACAGATCCCATGACCCGCCTGCATCGTTATAACTCATCAAAGCCTGCTCGCCGGGGGTGCTCAGGTTTGTCCAGGTCATCATACCCTCGTTGGCCAACTCGCCCTCTTCCTGGTTACCTGCAAAATATTCAAGTATTACGTAAAGTTTTGGGTCGATGCTTTTGATGTAGTTATTATAATCCTTCCAGATAGCAACCCGGCTGGCATCATAATTACCCCAGGCGGCAACATCGCTACCGCTGTTGGTTTGTGTGAAGCCTTTAGCAAGGTCAAAACGGAATCCATCAATTTTATACTCTGTCATCCAGAATTTCAGCACATTTTTAACAAAGTATTTGGTTGCCGCGCTTTCATGGTTAAACTGGTAGCCCACATTGTAAGGGTGCGTAGGCGTTGTGTTATACCATGGATTATTTGCCGGTACTCCCCCGCTCGAATACAGCTGCACCATTGGCGATGAACCAAACGAATGGTTAAGCACAATATCCTGTATTACCGCAATCCCTTTCGAATGACAGGCATCAATAAGGGCTTTCAGATCGTTTTTGGTGCCGTAGTATTTATCAGGGGCAAAGTAATAGTTAGGGTTATATCCCCACGAATCGTTACCCTCAAACTCACTTACAGGCATCAGCTCAATGGCATTAACGCCAAGCCGAGCTATATAATTTAAGGTATCTTTAATGGTTTTATAGCTATGCGTTTTCACAAAATCACGTACCAGCAGTTCATAGATCACCAGGTTTTTAGGATCGGGCCGGGTAAAGGTGGTAGTTGTCCAGCTGTATGCCGGTTGAACAGGCTGCATTACGCTTACAATCCCGGTAGTTTTACTTGTCGGGTATGCTTTCAGGTTTGGATAAATGGATGCATCAATATATTTATCATTATCCGGGTCAAGCACCTTTTCGCAATAAGGGTCGCCTATCTTAAATGATTTATCAACGTAATATTGGTAAGCATATTCAGTATTAGGGTCGAGATTATCTAACTGGATCCACCAGCGGGTGCCATCGGTAGAGTTGGTCATGGCATATTTAGTATCAGTGGTTGTCCAATTATTAAAATCGCCGGTTAAGGTTACCGATTTTTTATTAGGTGCATACAAATTAAAAATGGCCGACTTACCACCATTAATAAAAGTAACCCCGTCACCGGCTCCAGCCGGTACATCCTTTGCCGTTGGATTAGGATCGGGAACGTTCCCGGAACCTTTGTCAGTTGAAGGTGTTTTTGAGCATGAAATAACACCTGCCAGCAAAACGCAGGCAAGCAATAAGTACAAATTCCTGATTTTCATTTATCTTTTCGTTAAAATTGGTGCTTAAAGGTAGGTTGATTTTTTTATTTTATTGGTTTTTTGTTGAAATGTTTTAAGGTTGGAAAGTTGTAAGGTTATTTAGGGTTAATGATATTACCACAGTTATTCGTTTCTGGTACTGGGTTAGGTTGGTAAAATTTATTTGTAAATGTTGGGATAACCTGGCATTAAAGCTGCTTATCCAAACCATAAAAGAACATTACAACATTGTAACTTTGCAACCTTTCAACAACCTATTCAACAAACTTCTTTACCATATCTATCAGCGCATCCATATCAAATGGTTTTTTAAGGTATGAGTCGGCAAGTCCGTCTTCGGCAATCTGTTTTATATTGCTTACCGCCGAAATAATGATAACCGGGATATGTTTTGTTTTGGGGTTTGTTTTTAGTTCCTTGCTCAGTTGTTGCCCGCTGGCATCACTTTTCCATTCGGTTAGCCAGTTATCCATCAGGATCAGGTCGGGCTTGTGATCACTTACATTCCTCAGAATTTTGGAGTCGCCTGATGAGATCACCTCATACTCCTGCTCTTCCAGTATGTAAACAATGGTATCCCTAATGTCTTTATCATCTTCAATAACCATTACCTTTTTGGCCATAACCTTTCAAGCTCCTTTGTTACTATATAACAATCAGGAGGATAGGTTTTGTTTTAGGTTGATGATTTTATTTTTTTTGTGAGATATTCTGTAACGTGTAACGGCGTAAGGATAAACTTTTTCTTGTATCACCTGTATCACTCCCGGGCGATACAGAACAGCTATTTAAGCTCCGGATCATTATAGCAGATCCTGCACCTTGGCTCATAACTTTCTTTTTCGCCCAGCATTATCTTGTTTTCATCAGGCACCAACCGGTACGAATATAAGGCGGGGTTGCCGCATCTAACGCATACGGCATGCAGCTTGGTCACTGATTCTGCCATGGCCATTATGGCGGGCATCGGGCCAAAAGGGCGGCCTTTAAAATCCATATCCAACCCGGCAACAATTACCCTGACCCCCTTATTGGCAAGTATGTTACATACATCAGGCAGCTCCGCATCAAAAAACTGAGCTTCATCAATGCCTATCACATGCACATCGCTGCCCAATAATAAAATGGATGATGCATTCTCTACCGGGGTTGACGGGATAGAAATTGAACTATGCGAAACCAGCGCATTCTCCTCATACCGGGTATCTGACTTCGGACTAAAGATCTCTACCTTTAACCTGGCTATTTTTGCCCGGTTAAGGCGGCGGATCAGTTCCTCTGTTTTACCCGAAAACATGGAGCCGCAAACCACCTCGATACTTCCGCCCAGTTCATTTCTTCGCTTAAACACATCTTCAATAAACACTTAATCGCTGATTTTAATAATAAATTGATTTAGTCCGAAAGTCGGGAAAGTCCGGAAGTCCGAAAGAAAAAATGTTCTTTATTTGCAAAAGACGTGTATCGTTTATTTGCACTTTTAACTAACCTCCGATCTCTAATCACTAATCTCAAACCACAAATATCAGAATTTAATCTTATTTTTGATTGGCATTTTCCCAACATTGATCCATGAAGCAAAAGGAAGTATTTAAAAAGATAGGTGGCATTATACAGGAGCTGAGTGAACAATATGAATACCTGGAAACAGTATCAGATAATTTGAATGACCTGGAACTTGAACTTTTTGTTGCCAACGCTCATTTTTTAACAGATCATATAGAAGTATTAAGCAAGCTGAACCTGCAAAATAAGCCTAAACGGCCTGTTATTGAAAAAACGGAAACTACTTATCAGCAAAAATTCTTTGAGCCGGTTGTTCAGCAAATGAAACCTGATGTTGATTTAAGCGGGTTAAGACCATCCAGGGTCACCGCAAAACCTGTCGAGGTTGAAGTTACAAACAAGCAGCCCGAGCCGGAAATACAGGAAGAAAAGCCTGCAAAAAACGAGGATAAACAGGAGAAGGATGAAAAACAGCCGGAGGAACATATTGTACCACAGTTTGATTTCACTTCGCAAACCCCTGAAGATACCTACTCATTTATACGGGAAGAGCCTGAAACCATAAGGCATGAGCTGGTTTTGGATGAGGCCGAAATCTGGGGGGATGAAGAAGATGGAGAAGTGGCGGTTGAGGAAAAAAAGGAAGATAACGCTAAAAAAGAGGAAGCCGAAATACCTGTAATAACTGAAGAAGCCGATGTCTTACCAGAGGCAAAAAAGGCAGAAGAAACAACTATTGAAGAAGTAAAGACGGATACCGGTAAAACTGAAGAAGAACCAATAAGCGCAGCGCCTGTTAAAGAGGAGGAAGCGGAGGTAGTTACCAGGAATCAAAAGATGTCGTCGCAGCAGGGAGATAAAGCCACCTCAAAGAGTGATCAGTTAAGTATAAAGCCTATCAGCGATATTAAGCTGGCTATAACTTTGAACGATAAGCTGCTTTATGTAAAAGACCTGTTTAATGGTTATAACCTTGCCTACAGCGAAGCTATTGAGATACTGAACCGCTTCAATACGTTTGAAGAAGCCCAGCGCTTTCTGAAAACCAATTACGTAACCAAAAATAATTGGGAAGGTAAACAGGCTACAGCCGATAAGTTTTATGCACTGTTGAAGAGAAGGTACGCTTAAGAGAAGTTGGGAGTTTTGAGTGAGCAGTTGGCAGCATCAGAGGAGTAACTTTTCTTAAACCTTTATATATAATTAATGATTACCGGAAAGTATATTGACCCCTTAGTTGACTTTGCTTTTAAGAAGATTTTTGGCAGCGAGCCTAATAAAGATCTGCTGATCGCTTTTTTAAATGAGGTTTTTCGGGGCCGGAAGCATATTGTTGATCTTGTTTACAACAAGAACGAGCACCCTGGTGATTTGAAGGATGAAGGCGCTGCTATATTCGATTTGCTTTGTACCGGTGAGAATGGTGAAAAGTTTTTGATTGAAGTACAGCGTGGCAGGCAGGGAAACTTTAAAGAAAGAGCTTTATTTTATACTTCCCGGCTCATCAGTGACCAGGCCCCAAAAGGCAGGCGGAGTGAATGGGCGTATAACCTTACGGAAGTTTACCTGGTGGCCTTACTGGAAGATTTTACTTTACAAATAAGCGATAGTAAAGAATATCTGCATGATATTTGTCTGTGCAACAGGGAAACAGGTGAAATATTTTACGATAAGCTGGGTTATATTTATTTAGAATTGAATAAATTTGTAAAAGAGGATATTGAACTTGAGTCTGATCTAGACAAATGGCTTTATATTCTAAAGAACATGAGCGAGATGGATAAGATCCCGGCTTACCTGCGAAAACCAATATTTGAAAAACTGTTCAGTATAGCTGAATATACTAATTTGACAAAGGAGGAGAAAACCATGTACGATAGCAGCATGAAATATAAATGGGACAATAAAAACGTATTGGACTACGCGTTGAAAGAAGGCTTTGAAAAAGGCAAACTTGAAGAGGCAAGAGAAATTGCCCGGGAATTAAAAAAAGAGGGATTAGCAATTGAATTTATTGCCAAAACCACTAAGTTATCTGTTGAAGAAATAGAAAAGTTGTAATCTAATCTTTTTACTTTACTTACCGCTTTCTGAAATTTCCGACTGCAAACCCTCAAGCTGCAAATTCAGCTAAACAATCCCCATCCTGTTTGAATCAAGCTTCAGGAGTACAAACAGCAAGATAGTAAAGCTTAATAGCGATGACCCACCGTAGCTGATAAATGGCAGCGGGATGCCTATCACGGGCACCAAACCAATAGTCATCCCGATGTTGATCATTACGTGAAAAAATATAACCGACGCCACGCCATAGGCATAGATACGTGAAAATGGGGATCGCTGCCGTTCAGCTATAAAGATGAGCCGGAGTACCAAAAACAGGTAAAGACCGAGCACAGTTAATGATCCTGCAAAGCCCCACTCCTCGCCTACGGTGCAAAAAATAAAATCAGTGCTTTGTTCAGGAACAAATGAATACTTTGTTTGTGTGCCTTTTAAATAACCCTTGCCCCACATTTTGCCGGAACCAATTGCAATTTTTGATTGATTAAGGTTGTAGCCTTTTCCCCGCAAATCGCTTTTAATCCCTAAAATAATATCTATCCTTACCTTTTGATGCGGTTTTAAAACGTTGTTGTATATAAATTTAACGCTGAACACAAATACAATACAAATTGCTAAACCGGTGAGCATGGTGTACACTACCCTTTTATTACGCCTAAATAAGCCAATAATAGCCATTGTTATCGCAATAATAATCCCTATCACCGAAAGTGGAGGAAACAAAATTGAAGTTACAAACAAGGCTATAAACAGCGCCCCTATTATCAAAAAGTAAGGCGAAAGCCCCTCGCGGTACAACACAAAAACCATTGATAAAAACACCAGGGTGGAGCCCATATCAGGTTGCATCATTATCAGGAACATTGGCAGCCCGATAATTGCCGCCGCTATGGCGAATGCTTTTGGCTCAGTAACACGGATATTGGGACCGCTTAAATAGCGGGCCAGCAATAAACAGGTAGAGAATTTCGCAAACTCCGAAGGCTGCAGCCTAAAGCCGCCGCCAATATTTATCCAGGCCTGGTTACCGCCTACATTTCTTCCCACCACTAAAACAATGGCCAGCAATAGTAATGTTATTATGTAAAATGCCGGTGCCAATGCTGTAATAAACCGGCTTTCCAGCAGTAATATAACTCCGCCAACTATTACCGAAACTACAATAAATGTAAACTGCTTGCCATAATTGGTATGCGCATCAATAATGCTGGGGTACCGCTCGTCAAACACCGCGGCATGAATGTTAAACCAGCCAATGGTACACAGGGCCAGGAATATGAATACCGTAACCCAATCAACATTAAAAAAGAAGCTGCGCTGGTTATTTATCATCTTTCCCTTTCGGTAAAACGGCCAAAAGCCTGGTTGACGAATCTTTTTTATTTTGACGTGATGCGCCCTTTAAGCCCTTGACTGGTTTCTTCAATGAATCCGTCTTTAGTTTTTTAGCGGTATCTTTTGGCAACACCTTTTTTCTGAAGCGGCTATAATAAAGTGCAGAATCAGGCAAACGATTGGCATTGGCAAATTGCTCAACAGTTATCCCTGATTCACGCGGAGAGATGCTTCCCCTTAAATATTTTTCAACTATAAAGCTGGCTATAGGAGCTGCCCAGTGCGCGCCTTCACCCGAATTTTCAACTACCACAGCAATAGCAATTTTAGGATTTTCCCTTGGTGCAAATGCCACGAATACCGAATGCGCCTCGCCACCCGGGTTTTGCGCGGTTCCCGTTTTTCCGCACATTATAATGCCTGGAATTTTCGAATGGTTACCCGTACCATGTTCAACCACCGCCTGCATCCCGTTTATAACCGGTTCAAAATACCCTGAGTCTATCCCCACATAATTTCTTAAAGTATATTCTTTCTTTATAACATTTTGCGCCCCGATGGCTTTAACCAAATGCGGTTTGTAGTAATAGCCATGATTAGCAATGGTGCACTCCAGGTTGGCCATTTGCAAAGGGGTAGCCAATAACTCTCCCTGGCCAATGGCAAGCGAAATAATGGT
Source organism: Mucilaginibacter sp. (assembly GCA_028287925.1). Classification (GTDB taxonomy): domain Bacteria; phylum Bacteroidota; class Bacteroidia; order Sphingobacteriales; family Sphingobacteriaceae; genus Mucilaginibacter. The sequence continues at coordinate 11,044 of JAQBOS010000455.1, forward strand.
ACTTGCGCGCCAGCCACCTTTCCGGTAGGTATTATCATAATATAATGGAGTAGGAACGTTACCCCTGCTCTCACCGGGCACGTCAAGGTCAAGCCGGTTACCTAACCCAAATTTCTTTACGTTATTGCGCCAGTCGGTATAGGTTGCTTCTGTTTGTTTGATACCGTTATGATCGATGATCTTTTGAAAAACCATTGAAAAATACCCATTACATGATTCTGCCACTGCGCTGCTCATGTTTACCAAACCATGAGCTTCCCCATTATTACACTTTATTTTCCTGTTACCTGCCTGGTAATACCCCGGACAATAATAGGTAGTTTGAGGGGTAATGATCCCCTCCTGTAAAGCAATCAACGCACTTAGTGGTTTAAAAGATGAACCCGGCGGATATTTAGCCTGTACAGGCCTTATAAAAAACGGGTTATAAACATCGGCGTACATTTTTGCGGCATTGTTTCCACGTTCACGACCAACCATCAGGTTTGGGTTGTAGGTAGGGCTGCTTACATAGCAAAGTATTTCGCCGGTTGATGGCTCAATAGCTACAATACTGCCTACCTTATTTTGCATCAGCCTTTCGCCAAGCTTTTGGATATTTATATCTAATGACGAAGTTAAACGCAGCCCAGGAACCGCGGCAGTATCGTATAATCCGTTGGCAAACTTCCCCTTCAATGTGCCCCGCGAGTCCACCATTTGGTTATTAACGCCACGCTGGCCACGCAACACGTTCTCGTATGATTTTTCAACGCCCGTTACGCCAATAAAGTCGCCGGGGTGATAATAACCGTTTGAACGTTTAATATCATTATCCTGTACCTCGCCGATATACCCCAGGAATTGCGCCGCAACCGAATCGGGGTAATTTCGCAGGTACCTGGTTATAGCGGAAAAGCCGGGAAATTCAGAAAGCCGTTCAGATACTGAAGCATACGTTTGTGCCGTAAGTTGTTTTTCAAAAACTGATTTAAGAACAGGCGAGTACTTCCATGCTTTTATCCAGCGTTTATTAAAGCCATCCCTGTCAATTCCCAAAAGCTTGCAAAATTCTACGGTATCAAATGGCTTAACCTCCCGGGGTGCTATCATGATATCGTAAAATGGCTCATTTTGCACAAGGATCTTCCCGTTACGATCTAAGATAGGGCCGCGGGCAGGATATACTATGGTTTGCCTTAAAACATTTTTACCAGCGTATATGGCATATTTGGGATCAACAATCTGGATATAGAACAGCCTGGCAAGCAGTATAACAACTATGGCTATAAAAATTCCGGCTATAACATAACGTCGCTCAAAAAAACTGTTCATTTACGCTCTTTCCTCTTGTAAAAAATCAAACCCGAAATTAACATTAAAAACACGGTAAATAATGAACTCAATAAAATGCGGCTTATTGTAAATTCAATTTGCGACAGGCTGAAAGCTTCCAGGTTGATGAGGAAAAAATGATGGACAAAGGTAAGTACAGCAGCGTAAGTTATGAACCACCTAAAGCCCATAATGCTTAATGTTGGCTCAGGCTCATTATCAAAGCCATCTTTTTGAACTGTTATGCTGATGAATAAAATGCGTACGAAGGCAAGCACCACGCAGGCAGCCGTATGCAGGCCGGGGGTATCGTAAAATGCGTCAATGGTGATCCCCAATATGAATGCCAGTGCGAACAATAAAACGTTCGGTACTTCAAACGGCAACAACAGGATAAACAGGATATAGAGATATGGCGTAGAAAGATTATACGAGGTAATATTCTTCAACAGAAAAACCTGGATAAATACCAATACTATAAAGCGCAGAAAGTTTACTATTATACTCTTACTCATCCTTTTTTTGCTGAGCCTCCAGTCCCGTTTGCTCGGCGGCAAATTTATTGACAATTACATACACATATTGCAGCTTGGTAAAATCAACCGCTAAAGCTACATCCATATTTAAGGAAACGCCGCCACCCTTAGTTTTCAGGCTGCTGATGGTACCGATCGGGATGCCTACGGGAAATAACGAATAACCGGAGGTTACCACCTTTTCGCCAATCTTTGGCACTGCATTGTTTGATACATCGCGCAGTAAACCCTTGTGCGGATTAAACTCATCGCTCCATTGGATATAACCGATCTCTTTGTTAGTGGCCAGCATAGCGCTGAATTGTGAATCTTTATGAAGCAATGATTGGATCACCGAAAAATGATCGGAAACAAAAACCACTTTACCTACCAACCCGGAGTTACAGATCACCCCTATCCCTTTCGTGATGCCTTGCTTGCTTCCTTTGTTTATGGTAAGATAGTTATTTGCCCTGTTAGTTGAATTATTGATAACCCGTGCTACAATATATTCATACTGCTGCTTGTAAACAGTATCACTTACCTTATGCTTATTTAAGGTATCTGCGTATAACGACGACTTAAGCTGGTTTCGCAGTCGGGCGTTTTCGCGTGCAAGGCTATCGTTATTATCCTTTAACGACAAATAGCTTTTAAACTCGCTGATACGGGCATATAACCCACCCGTAACCTGGTTCGACGAATTAACAAAGCTTGCGTTTTGAAAAGAGTTGTATTTTATGTAGATGAGCAGCGCCGAAACTTCAAAAATAATGAACAAAAAGAATGCGTTATACTTAGTGATAAATATCAGGAGATTGCGCATTGTTAGAGAGATTTGAGATATGAGATATTAGATATGAGATTGAAAACTTTTATTGTCTCAAATCTCACATCTAATATCTCATATCTAAATTATTGCATTAAAAATTTAAAATTACCAATATTTTTAAGGGCGGTACCTGTTCCGCGTACTACGGCGCGCAATGGATCTTCGGCAACGTGAACCGGCAATTTGGTTTTTGCGGCTATCCGTTTATCGAGGCCGCGTAGCAGAGCGCCACCACCTGTTAAATAAATTCCTGTTTGGTAAATATCTGCCGAAAGCTCCGGCGGAGTGATCTCCAATGCCTTCAGGATAGCTTCCTCAATTTTAGAAATTGATTTATCCAGGCAATGCGCAATTTCAGAGTAAGATACCATGATCTGCTTTGGCACACCAGTCATCAGGTCGCGGCCCTGTACTGCAAAATCAGTTGGCGGATCGGCAAGCTCAGGCAATGCAGCGCCAACTTCAATTTTTATCTTCTCAGCGGTACGATCACCAATCATGATGTTATGCTGACGGCGGATGTATTGTACAATATCAGAGTCGAAGTTATCACCTGCAACGCGGATAGACTGATCACAAACAATACCTGATAAAGCAATAACTGCAATTTCAGTAGTACCGCCGCCAATATCAATGATCATGTTGCCCATTGGCTCTTCCACGTCAATACCTATACCTACCGCAGCAGCCATTGGCTCGTGGATCAGGTAAACTTCTTTAGCGCCGGCAATCTCCGCAGAGTCACGTACTGCACGTTTTTCAACCTCGGTTATACCCGATGGGATACAGATAACCATCCGTAATGAAGGGAAGAACCAGCCTTTACCCTGGTTGATCATTTTTATCATCCCGCGGATCATGTGCTCGGCAGCATTAAAGTCGGCAATTACACCATCTTTCAATGGCCTAACGGTACGGATATTATCGTGTGTTTTGCCTTCCATCTGCATAGCCTGCCGACCAATGGCAATTACTTTGTTGGTTGTGCGGTCAAAAGCTACAATTGATGGTTCATCAACTACAACTTTGTCATTATGTATTATGAGGGTATTTGCGGTACCTAAATCAATAGCAATCTCTTGTGTAAAAAAATTAAATAGACCCATTTGGTATTATTTAAAAAATAAGCGTCAAAATTAAATATTTAGTAGCACGAATTTCACGAATGTAAGCTAATTAAAACGAATAAATCTATGCCTGCTGAGTTAACTGGCGAATATTATTTAATTCGTGCAATTCGCATTTAATTCGTGCAATCCGTGTCAATTCGTTTTATTATTAATGTTTAAAATGGCGTACGCCGGTAGTAACCATCGAAATGTTTTTCTGGTCGCACATCTCAACAGAAAGCTTGTCGTTTATTGAGCCCCCTGGTTGTAAAACGGCCACAATTCCAGCCTCAGCAGCCAGCTCAACACAATCCGGAAAAGGAAAAAAAGCATCAGATGCCATAACCGCTCCTTTCAAATCGAAACCAAAACTCTTAGCTTTAATAACAGCCTGTTTCAATGAGTCAACTCTGGAGGTTTGCCCTACCCCGCTTGCCATTAACTGGCCGTTTTTTGCAAACACAATGGTGTTTGATTTGGTATGCTTTACTACCTTATTAGCAAAAAACAGGTCGCGTTTTTCGTGTTCCGTAGGTTGTCTTTTTGTTACTGCTGTCATTTGTTCCGGTCCTTCAATCACCGCATCTTTATCCTGTTCAATTACGCCGTTAAGCAATGTTTTAAACAATTTAACAGGTAATTCAACTACCTGGCGGATCAGTATAATACGGTTCTTTTTCCCTTTTAGTATTTCTATGGCCTCATCAGTGTAAGCCGGGGCTATCAAAACTTCGTAAAAGATCTTACTGATCTCGGCAGCTGTTTCAGCATCTATCTCGTCATTGGCAATTATAACACCTCCAAAAGCAGATACCGGGTCGCAGGCCAAAGCATCTATCCAGGCCTCCTTTATAAAATTCCTCGATGCGATGCCACACGCGTTGGTATGCTTTAAAATAGCAATGGTAGGTTCGGTAAATTCATC
>JAQBOS010000514.1 GCA_028287925.1 Mucilaginibacter sp.
CAAACCCCTGATGAGCTGATGAGGACTAGCGAGACTACCGGGCTCAATGGTAATCACCTGGTAAAATGCAGTAAATTAAGCGCAAAGGTTGATAACACAGCAATCCAGGATGGCTTTCAACTTTATACCCATAATTTTATATTAAGCAGCAGCGGCAAATGGGCTGTTGTGCAACAAGGAATGAGCGCCGAAAGCAAAACAGCCCGGCGTTATCACTGGCATTCGGAACAGCTTACCTCGTTTGTAGATGATCCGCACACTTTTATTTACGGGCAAAATACCGGCAGCATTTTAAACATGGCCGATAAGCAGGCTGATGCTTCGCGAAAAGGCATTATGCAAATTGCAGGCGAAAACCCTGACCATATGCTTAAAGAGATTGGCAAGCTTACCATGCCAAACCATCATGATGTAAGGGCTAAAGATGTTGATTTGAAAAGACTCGGAGCAGTTTTATGGCTGGCACATGAAAAACAGCCAAAAGATTTTGAAGGGCTGCTGCAATTACAAGGCTTAGGGCCGCGGACGCTTCAATCATTGGCATTGGTCAGCGAGGTGATCCATGGTACATCATCACGATTTAAAGACCCGGCGAGGTTTTCATTTGCACATGGAGGTAAAGACGGCCACCCTTTCCCGGTACCTACAAAAGTTTATGATGAAACCATCGGCATATTGCAAACGGCTATTTATAAAGCCAAATTAGGTTTAAATGAAAAAAACGAAGCTATTAAACGCTTAACCCAGGTTGCACAAAGGGCTGAGAAGGATTTTATCCCCAACGCCAATTTTGATAAAGTTATTGAGGAAGAAAGAAATAACTCATGGAAGTATGGTGGCCGCACGGTTTTGGGTAAAGCTAAGCCGCCAATGCAGCAACAGCTTAAATTGTTTTAAGCATTAAACTATTCAGTAATTAATTAAACAATTGACAATAAAACGTGTTATTGTTTAAAATGACATTAAATATATTTTGAATTCTCGTAATTATTTATAATTTTGAGCAAGAGAATACGTTTGATAGATTATTACCCATATAATTACTAATATTAATTAACATGAATAGGAATTCACTAATCAACTTTTTAATAGGGAACGGCATCTTATCTTCAGAAGCAGGAAATAAAATCAATAAGCTTATAGCCAAATTATTTAACTTAAGGCCCGCTTATACACCTGTACCTGTTAAGGTTAAAGCTCCGCAGCATCCTGCATTTAAAAATCGCTAAAAAGCAAATTTTATTATAGTTCCTTACAGGAACTGACTTGATATTTTATCCCAAATCCCGATAGCTATTGCTTCGGGATTTTTATTTCCATCAATCACAAAAACCTGCTCCTCATCTTTCAGCAATTCAATAATTTCAAAATACTTATCCCTTACGTTCTTTAAATTGTCAAGGGTTTCGTAAAGTTCTATCGAAGTTCGTCCTTTATTAAGGCGCTCAATGCTTATCTCAGGCAAGATATCAATATAGACGTTCAAATCAGGCCGTAACAACCCCGCGCTTAATGAATTAGCCTGAATTACCCAGTTCAGATCCATATAAGGGCTTTGGTAAGCGTAAGATGATAAGTAATACCTGTCGGTTATTACCGTATACCCATCTTCAAGCATCTTTAAAATTCCGTTGGTTTTGTTTAACAGGTGGTCTAACCTGTCGGCAACAAATAATGCAGCTATGGTTCTGTGGTCTGCTTCTATCCGGTGACTGAATATATCCCTTATCATTTTACCCATCGGGCTATCGGTAGGTTCGCAGGTGGTGTAAACTTTTAATCCCGTTGCTTCTAGTTTTTCTTTTAATAATTTAACCTGGGTGCTTTTGCCGCTACCATCAATGCCTTCAAAGGCTATAAAAAAGTTTTTCTTCATTAATGAACTATCCGGATATTTTAATCAGCCAAATATACAAGCTTATATAAGAATTTTGCAGGTAAAGTATCAAACGCAAATTGTGCGGCTCTACTTTAACGCTATACAAATAGCATTTGCCGAATCCAGGTGCATCTTTATGGTGGGTAAATTTTGCGAGGCTACCTGTTTTATTTTATTATCAGAATTTGTGCTGGCTTTGGTAAACAGTTTTACCGCTTCTTCATGATCAGCAACCATCATTTGCAGGTACATTTTATCAAATACCTTTCCTGATTTTTTTGAGAGATCATTGATCATTTGCTGATGTGCACTGCTAATGGAATCTGTTTCTACAATTTTTTTATCAGTTTCCAACTGCTTAAGTTCTTCACCTGTTTTTGTATGATCGTCAATCATCATTTTTGCAAGGCCGATAACTTTTTGATTATTTGAGTTTGTTATAGCTAAACCGGATGCTTTTATCTCGGTAAGGCTGCCCTCAATACCACTTTTTATAAATACTAAACCGTCCTGGTCATCCTGGGCCTGGTTATAATTCTTACTTTTTTTATCCTGGCATGCCTGTGCACAAAGCAAGATTATTACCCCTGCTGCCAGGTAAATTAAGTTCTTCATTTTAAGCGGTTAAGTTTATGAAGATATAACAAATATTTGGGTGTCTGGTTTGGATATAATCAGTAAAGTCCGAAAGAAAAATAAGTGTAAAGTAAAACAACACACCTAAAATCATCTTTCGGACTTCCGGACTTTACTGACTTTCGGACTCTCTTTACGCCAAATTCCTCCCCGCATTTACAATACCGTAAACTGTACGGATCACCAGCTTATTATAAATTTTAATCAGTTCCTCGTCATTACAATCATTTAAACATTGTAGTGCATAATGCTGCATAATAACCAGCGGCAATACTATTTTTTCGCGGATGGCAATTGAGCGGCGCTCAACCGGGTATTCCTGCATTAACACCTCGCTACCTGTAAGCTCAAGCAACATGGCTTTGGTAAGCTCAAATTCATCTTTAAGCATTGTCCAGAACGCCCCGAATTTCTTGTCCTTCTCCAAATAAGCCGTAACCCTGAAATCAGACTTAGACATGGACATGGTGCAGTTATCAACCATTGTTTTAAAAAAACCCGACCTGGTGTACAGTTCTTTTATCTCATCCCAGTGCCCGCTTTCTTTCATCTTGCTTAACGCAGTACCTACGCCATAAAAACCAGGGATGCTTTGTTTAAGCTGGCTCCATGAGGTTACAAAGCTTATGGCCCGCAGGTCTTCCAGCTTTAATGATGCATCGGTATTGCGCTTGGTTGGCCTGCTGCTTATGTTAATGTGCGACAGTAATTTTAGCGGACTAAATTTCTCTAAATATTCAACAAATAAAGGATGCTGACGCAAGGCAATAAATAACTTATAGCTTTCATCAGCCATTTTTGAGATTAGTTCTTTATGTCGTTTATCCAGCAAGTCATTCCGATTTGGATGCAGGGCCGATATAATACCGGCATTGATCAGCTGCTCCATATTGAAACGGGCGGTTTCAACCGATCCGTATTGCGAGCTAACGGTTTGTCCCTGGATGGTTAGCTGGATATGCTCATTGGCAATCTCCTCGCCCATTGAGGCATAAAAACGATGGGTTTTACCACCACCACGTGCCGGCGGACCTCCTCTGCCATCAAAAAATGCAAGCGATATCCCGTATTTGCGGGCCATAGCGGTAAGCTCAACTTTGGCTTTATAAATTGACCAATTGGCCATCAAATAACCGCCATCCTTTGTACTGTCAGAGAAACCAAGCATAATTGATTGCAAATTGCCCCTTTTTTGTAAATGCTCTTTATAAAACGGGTGTGTGTACAAACGTTCCATTACCTCTGCAGCGTGCGTAAGATCATTTACCGTTTCAAACAATGGCATAAAATCAACACTCAGGTTATCCTTATCCCATCCGCTCCATAAAAACAGGTCTATAAGCTGTAAGATGTCAGATGCCTGCTGGCAATTGCTGATAATAAACCGCTGACAAGCCTTTTCGCCATTGGTATGCTGAATTTGCTTCATCAGCCTGATAGTGTTCAGCGTATCACTAATTAACTTATCAGCATCTTCCGGGCAATGAAAATCAGTTTTGTTAAATGTTAGTTTTTGCAGTTTTTCAGGCTCATCAAAATTTTCATATCCATTTACAATCCCGGTTTCTGCAGGAACTTGCTGAACTGTATAATTAAATACATTCCGAAGAACACGGCTATCCTGTCTTATATCCAGCGTAGCAAAATAGCAGCCAAACAACCTAACCTTTTTAATCAGGTCATCAACCACTTTTACAAAAAGACTATCATGATCGGCAATAAGTGTTTGCCTTATTGAACTTAATACAGCCAGGATCTCCGGCTGAACGTTCTTAGGCTCTTGCTTGCTATATGCATTATCATAGATCAGCTTTTCAAGGGTAACCATTGACTTCTCTACCCCTCTGAAAGTTATCCGGCGTTTTAACACCCTGAAATCCCTGTAATAAGCCCTGAAAACCCTTTGCCTTAAAAATCCGGATACAGCTTTTGTAATTTCCGCAGTTACATTAGGGTTGCCATCCCTGTCGCCACCCGGCCAAAAGCCAAGTTCCAGCAATTGATTAATTCTTTGCGTATCCAACTCAAACTCATCTTCCAGTTTTGATTGAATACCTGAAACAGCATGGTAAAATATATTTTCAAGAAACCAGGCCAAACTCACTGCTTCATCAAAAGGCGTTGGCGATGTTTTATTAAAGAATGGCGTTTTACCAAGCTGCTGTAATAAAACATCTATAGTATTTATATCATTCGTTTTTAGCGCCTCAATAAGGTCAGTCATAATTCCCAGCACCGAGCCGGGGTAAAACTGAGTTGGATGCGCGGTAAGTACCAATCGTAACGAGAAATCATCCAGCTTTTTACCAATATTCGTCCGTTGCTCTTCACTTACCGAGGCTTGCTGCAGCAGGCTTTGCATAGTGCCGGTTTCATCTTCACGGCCTATTTTGGTGAACGATGAATCTTCAATAGCATCAAACAATACCACCTGCCGCTCAATATATTGTACAAACCGAAACATGCGGTTGATCTGTTCCCTGTGCTCAATATCAGGAACATACTTTTTGAAAAATGACTCGATAATCTCTGCAGGGGATAATTGCTTATTTGCTTCCTTTTCGCAATGTGAGCTAAAAAAGGGCAATAAGATCCCGGTATCTTTTACCTGGTAAAACGGGAGTGTTTGAAACAAACTGTTATACAACTCAAAACGGGTTACAACTTCGTTATTAAAAGCTGTTTCTCTTTGGCTGAGTTTTAACGTAGATGGCATATAGCTATTGGATAAAAAATAAGTTTAATATAATTGGTTGTATAATAGTTGGCGCAGATAAAATGATTCAACACGCTGTATTTATTTTCAGTTGTGAAATTTAAATATCCGACGCATAAAATTAGCAAATAATGAGTAATTAATAATGGTTAACTATTATTAATGCAATATTTGCTAAAATAAGCCTTTATAATTTAATTTTTTTAAATTTGCATACTTATTTAAGCTCTAAAAAAGCATTTATGAAACCGTCATCCAGAAAAAGAGTAAACTAAAATTGCTCATGATAGCTTCATCGCCATAAAAAAACAAATTATAAGGATGAAAATAGACAGCAGGGAGATAAAAAGCTTTTTTTACAGCCAGTATTTTTCCGACGGTTTAAGGATGACATTCGGCATTCTGTTTCCTTCCCTTTTATTAATGCAGCTAAATCATTTTGATACGGGTATCACCATGTCATTAGGCGCTTTATGTATCTGTACCATTGATAGTCCGGGGCCGTTATACCACAAGCGCAATGCCATGGCTATTGGTAACCTGTTTCTTTTTATAGTAGCCGTTATTACCGGTTTTGCCAGGCTGAATGTATTTACCTTAGGTATTGAGATCACGCTGCTTTCCTTTTTGTTTTCGATGTTTATCGTATATGGTAACCGGGCGGCATCGGTGGGGACCTGCGCCCTGCTGATTATGATCTTCATGATGGACAAGGAGGCAAAACCCAACGAGGTTTTAACCCTGAGCCTTATCATTTTAGCAGGCGGGATCTGGTATTTATTGTTCAGTCTTATATTTTTCGGCATCAGGCCTTATCGCGCAGCGCAACAAACATTGGGTGAAAGCATAGCCGATATTGCCAAATTTGTAAGGATAAAAGCCGACTTTTATTTATCAGACACAGATATCGACGAAAATTACCGCAAGCTGGTATCGCAGCAAGTAAAGGTGAGCCAGCACCAGGATGCCGTACGCGAGCTGCTTTTTAAAAGCAGGATAATGGTAAAGGAATCAACCAACCCGAGCCGGATAATGGTTTTGACCTTTGTTGACCTGGTTGACATGTTTGAGCAAATAATGGCTACCCATTATGACTATGGTTATATCCGCGAAAAGTTTAAAGCTTCCGGCGTTTTAAAACAGGTGGCCGACCTGATACAGGAAATGGCTGATGAGCTTGATAATATTGCCTACATGGTTTTAACGAATAAACGCAATAAGCACAAACCTGATTTTAACAATTCCTTTATCGTTTAAGTCTTTAAAAACTTGCTTGTGGAATAAAAGGTAGTCTGAATAGGTAAATGTCTTTAGTTGCAAAAAGGCCGTGT
>JAQBOS010000562.1 GCA_028287925.1 Mucilaginibacter sp.
TGCAGACCGGTTAAAAAGGCAGGGCATTGCCGTGTCGTTTAATCGGTTTAAAAGCGTAACTCATAATTTCTGGCTGATGGATAGCATTTTGAACACAGCAAGGCAGGCGCAAAAAGAAGCGATAGTATTTCTAAAAAAAATAAATGAAATGATCTATGCTGATTAAGTATTTTAAATATTACCTATCAGCGGCTTATAAAGTTGTAACTAGCAGCACCTTCCATGCCTCTTCAACTTTACCATCCTCAAGTAAACGCTTTGCTTTTAAATGTACTTGTGTCTGGCTATCCTCTGCATCAAACAATTCTTTTACACCCGGTAACTGCGCATAGGTCTCAATATCTGTAGTTGTAGGTAAAGCTTCCACATTACCCAATTGTCCTAAATTGTTCCCAGTAAGTATTTTAGAGTTGCGAATGACAAAAGGTATAGCATCAACGCCTATTCCTATATTTTTAGTAGGCTTGGCAACGTTAAACAGGCTCTCAGCCGTGACCCGGCAATACCAATCGCCGCCCAGCCTGGCTACCAGGTCTATTTTTGCCTGGTCTATCTTTCCATCGTTATCTAAAATAGCCTCGTCAATATGCATCAGCTTAATTTCGGCTATCACCAAATTACCGGCGCCGGCATGGTCGCCCAGCGAAATAAGATCCTTAATAACACATTCAAGCTGCACCCTGGCTTCCGCTACTCTTGGTGGTTTCACCAATTCAGACGGCAGCATAGTTAAGCCCGATTTCACAAATTCGTTTACACCCTTGCCATACTCCACGCTTGATAATGATACCTGCTGAACTATATCATAATTTACGATATTGATGACACATTCGGGAACTTCCAATATATTCTCCAGTGTGTGCTTGGTAGTATTATCCCTTACCCTGCGCGACGGAGAAAAAACACAAACCGGCGGGTTTACACTAAAAATATTAAAATAGCTAAACGGGCTAAGGTTGATATTACCTGCCAGATCAATTGTAGAAGCCAGGCAAATTGGTCGCGGGGCAACAGCATAGTTCAGGTATCCCTGAATTTCAACCGGCGACAGGTCGGATATTTTTATGGTCAGCATAGTATAAACAAACCCTGTTATTTTTTCTTAAGCTTAAGTATTGAAAAATCGCTGCCCGCCTCTTCAATAACATTGCCAAGCATCCCCAGGCCGGTTATCTCCATCTCAACCAAATCGCCTGGCTGAAGCCATTGTGGTTCATAGTTAGGATCATTCAGTAAACCTGTTCCGTTCAACTCCAAAAAGCATCCGGTACCTACCGTTCCTGAGCCAATAACATCACCCGGCAACACATCGCAGCCGTAGGCGCAGCGTTCAATAATTTCGGCAAATGTCCATTCCATATCCTTCATATTGCCTGCCGATACCTGCTTACCATTTACCACACATTTCATTTCCAGGTTATAAGCATTGCCGGTATGCCCGGGTTTTGGCGCAACCTTATATTGTTCCAGCTCATCAGGCGTTACCAGCCATGGGCCTATAACTGTGCTAAAGTCCTTGCCCTTTGCAGGGCCAAGATTCAGCAGCATCTCTTCCATTTGCAGGGTGCGGGCGCTCATATCATTCATAATCATATAACCTGCAATCAGGCTATCCGCATTGGCAGCTTTAATATTCCGGGCTTTTTTGTAGAGTACCACAGCCACCTCCAGCTCAAAGTCAAGCTTTTCAAAATGATCGGGCATACATTCTATCTCGCCAATTCCCTGTATGGCGTTGTGGTTGGTAAAATAAAATATAGGATACTGGTCAAACTCAGGGATCATAGCCACCCCCCTGTTTCGCCTTGCCGTTTCCACATGCTGCCTGAAAGCGTAGCCGTCCCTGCACGATGTTGGGTGCGGAACAGGCGCCAGCATTTCAAAAAACAATTCTTCCTTGGCCTCCAGTTTTCCCGAAACGATACTCTTATTGATGCGTTGCGCACGTTCCATCAGTTCCTCGCCTCCCCATAAAAACTCGTTCATATTATCGGGAATCAGCTTATCGCACGAGTTAAGGTTATAAATATGCCCTTTTATAAAAACGCCCAAATGCTCATTGTCGTCGGTTTTGTAGGATACTAATTTCATCGGTTATATCTGTTGGTCGGTCAAAGCTAAGGAATTTTAGTTGATTGGGTTGGATTAGGTTTTTTAAGTTGGATTAGGTTTTTTATTTGCAGAAGGTTGGAATATTAGCATACCTGTGAGTTTAAAACCCTGGTATTTGAAAATTATTCCCCTAATGATTATTCGCATTTTATCTCTTGCAGGCCTTCGACCTGCGCTAACATATTTGGCCCCTTCCAGCAAAACTACAATACTCAAAGCTCTGAAAGGGCGACATCCATCAGCGCAGGTCGAAGCGCTAACATATTAGGCCCCTTCGGGGCCGGCAAAAACTACAATATTCAAAGCCCTGAAAGGGCGACATCCGTCAGCGCAGGTCGAAGGCCTGCGAAAAATAAGGTAATGGATATCTTTCGAACAGCAAATCAACTTCTTTTTCTTCCGGGCTTCACTAACTTTTGGACTTCCTCTTGCATAAATCAATTTAATTGAACTAACTTTGTACATTCAATTATGAGTGTACAAAAGCATTTTCTTTTTTCCCTCGGCCTCACTTCAATGAGTGATGCTTCTTCTTTCAGGGATGCTGTGCTCGCCAAGATCGTACTGGCGCAATACTAAGTTGTTGGAAGGTTGAAAAGTTGGAATGTTGTAATGTTTTCATTATTACTTCAACTTTAAAACCATTCTGCCTTTTCAAACGTTTTTATTTAAACCGATTATGTGTTGCAGGTTGATAACATTTCAACTTTACAACATTCAAACATTTCAACATAAAAACAATGCCTGTTTATCATACATTAGGAACTATCCCGCCAAAGCGGCATACGCAGTTCCGTAAGCCCGATGGTACGCTTTATGCCGAAGAGCTGGTATCAACCGAAGGCTTTAGCAGTCTGTATTCGCTGGTATACCATGTGTATCCCCCTACCCTTGTAAAAGAGCTGGGCGAACCATATTCTGTTGAGCCTAAAATAGCCCGCGAAAAGCATTTAAAACATACCAGCCTGATCGGTTTTAAAATTGAACCGGAAGATGATTACCTGAAAAGCCGGAAGCCGGTGCTGGTTAACAGCGACCTGCATATTTCACTGGCCGCACCGCGCAAATCAATGACCGACTATTTTTACAAAAATAGCCAGGCCGATGAGGTGGTGTTTATTCATGAAGGAACGGGAACGCTTAAAACCGGTTATGGCAATATCAAATTTGTTTATGGCGATTACCTGGTGATCCCGCGCGGCACCATCTACCAGATGGAGTTTGATACGCCTGATAACCGTTTGTTTATTGTGGAGAGCTTTAGCCCTATCCGCATCCCAAAACGTTATACCAATGCGTATGGCCAGCTTACCGAGCAGTCGCCATACTGCGAACGCGATATAAAAAGGCCAACCGATTTAAAAACCAATGATGAAAAAGGCGATTTTAAGATCCTGATAAAAAAGCAGGGCTTGATCTATCCGTACATTTACGGAACGCACCCTTTTGATTTTATTGGCTGGGATGGCTTCCATTATCCATGGGCATTCTCAATCCATGATTTTGAGCCGATAACAGGCCGCCTGCACCAACCGCCGCCGGTACATCAAACATTTGAGGGGCATAACTTTGTGATCTGCTCATTTGTACCGCGTAAGTTCGATTATCATCCGCTTTCAATCCCGGCCCCATATAACCACAGCAATGTGGATAGCGATGAGCTACTGTATTATGTTGATGGTGATTTTATGAGCCGAAAGAGCGTAGTTAAAGGCCAGATAACCCTGCACCCCGGCGGCATTCCGCATGGCCCGCACCCGGGTTCGGTAGAGAAATCGATAGGCAAAGAATCAACAGACGAACTGGCCGTAATGATAGACCCCTTCCGTCCGTTAATGCTGACCGAAGATGCTATAAAAATTGAAGACGAAAATTATTATAAAAGCTGGGTGAGTTGAGGTGAAAGCTGAAAGCACAAAGTTGATTTAATAGCTAATTCACTCAATCACTAATTCACTAATTAAAAAATGGAAACACTAACCATAGATAAAAAACAAAAAACAACTGACTTTTTACCGCTTAATGGTACTGACCATGTTGAATTTTATGTAGGCAATGCCAAGCAGGCTGCTTTTTATTATAAAACTGCCTTTGGCTTCCAGGATCTGGCTTATGCGGGCCCTGAAACCGGCGTGCGCGACAGGGTATCATACGTTTTACAGCAGGGTAAGATCCGATTGGTTTTAACAACCCCCCTGCATTCAGACCATCCAATAGCCGAACATATTAAAAAGCATGGCGATGGCGTAAAGATCCTGGCGTTATCTGTTGATGATGCTTATGATGCATTTTTACAAACCACCAAACGTGGCGCCGAGCCTTTCCAGGAGCCAAAAACCATGACCGATGAGCACGGAGAAGTGCGTACCAGCGGCATAAAATTATATGGTGAAACGGTTCACCTTTTTGTGGAGCGTAAAAATTATACCGGGGCTTTTTTACCAAATTACCAAAAGATGGAATCCACCTATAATCCAACCTCAACAGGATTATTGCATATTGACCATTGCGTAGGTAACGTAGGCTGGCACAAAATGAATGAGTGGGTTAATTTTTACGAAGAGATTATGGGTTTCAAAAACATTTTAACCTTTGATGATAAGATGATCTCCACCGAATATTCAGCCCTGATGAGCAAGGTAATGAGCAACGGGAACGGTTTCGTTAAGTTCCCAATCAATGAGCCGGCAGAAGGCAAAAAGAAATCGCAGATTGAAGAATATCTTGAATTCTATGAAGACGAAGGTGTACAGCACCTGGCGCTTGCTACCGATGACATTGTTAAAACTGTAACCACCCTGCAAAGCCGGGGCATTGAGTTTTTAACCGTTCCCACCACTTATTATGACGAACTGGTAGATCGTGTCGGCCATATTGACGAGGACCTTGGGCCATTGAAAAAACTGGGCATCCTTGTTGACAGGGATGACGAAGGTTACCTGCTGCAGATCTTCACCAAACCGGTTGAAGACAGGCCGACTTTATTTTTCGAGATCATTCAGCGAAAAGGTGCAAAATCATTTGGCGCAGGCAATTTCAAAGCGCTTTTTGAAGCCATTGAAAGAGAGCAAGAGCTGAGAGGAAATTTGTAAGGATTTCGGAAGCCCTTCTCTTTGTCATTATAAGGTACGAAGCAATCGCGAACTATGCAAGTTCTGCAACTTTCTAATCACCCTGTATAGTTCGCGATTGCCGTGCTAAAGCTCGCAATGACATTTTAAGAAATTACATTAATAACTGCGTTGAAACCATTTGGCGTTGAATCTCCTTTTTAATAAATTCGGGTCATCATTTTTTTGATTTTTCACCTTAATGATCCCATGACTACCGAAGAAGTTATCGATCTCCTTAAACAAAAATCAAACGCCAAATACCTGGCGGGGATGAAACGTTTTGGCATTGATGATAAAGATGCATTGGGTATCCCCCTCCCCGAATTGAGGAAGATAGCGAAGGGTATAAAAACTGATCATGCCCTGGCACTGGCCCTGTGGAAAATTAAAATTCACGAAGCCCGGATGCTCGCTTCATTGATAGCCGACCCAAAGCTATTTACCGAAAAGCAGGCCGACAGCTGGGTAAAAGATTTCAATTCATGGGATGTTTGCGACCAGGTATGCGGTAACCTGCTGGATAGAACAACATTTGCCATTAGCAAAGCATTTGAATACTCAGCCGCCGAAGAAGAATTTGTAAAGCGGGCCGGATTTGTGCTGATGGCCGAATTTGCCGTTCACAACAAAACCGCCCCTGATGATGTATTTATAGCTTTTTTCCCTGTAATAGAGCGTGAAGCCTGGGATAACCGCAATTTCGTAAAAAAGGCGGTCAACTGGGCGCTAAGGCAAATCGGCAAAAGAAACAAGAATTTAAGAGGCCATGCAATAGCAACTGCTCAGCGCATTTTATTGCAAAACAGCAAGCCGGCTAAATGGATCGCCTCAAACGCCCTAAATGAACTATCAGGCAAACCTTCTATAAGTAATAATTAACTTTTAGGGTTTTAGCCCCTTAAATTATTTATCCTCATAACATTTTGCATATTATTGCCAACCATTTTCGGATGATTTCCGTAATAGACTGGCTTACAGTTTTGCCGCACATCTATTTTTTGGCATAGAATTTTCTATTACGAACTCTGTAGCTACTGATTAAAACAAAAATGAGTCGGATATTAATATGAGTATTGTGGACGGGAACAATTTTTATTCTGATGATGCATCCCATCTTGCTCAAATAATTGATCAATTAAATGCGGGAATTTGGGAGTACAACGTTAACACGAAAGAGGTTAAGTGGTCTGCCGGATTTTATACCATCCTGGGTTATAAACCCGGTGAAATAGAATGTTCCTATAATTCCTTTCTTGAAGATCTGCTTTACCATCATGATAAGCCCATTTTTTTAAAAGCGCTCCACACCCGCAGCCAGGATCAAACCAATACCGTTCAAATAAGGCTTTTAACCAAAGCCTCAGGTTACCAGTGGTTTGAAAGTATCACTAAAAAGTGGGAAGAAAATGGCGTTGCACGGTTCACCGGCTCATTGGTAAATATTAACAAAGCCAGGATCCTGGGTTTACGCTCGGCTCAAAACGATTTTCATTTTAACGAAACAGGCACAATAGCCAAAATAAGCGGCTTTGAAATTAATGTGCCTACCATGAGCTTATGGCTTTCAAAAGAGGCTTTCGATATTTACGAGTTAAATGATCAGCTTAAATTAAGTATTGAAGAAGCCGTTAGCTTTTTTGAGCCGCAATACCGCCCGCTTATAAGCGAAGCCATTGATAATGCTGTAAAATTCTGCAAACCTTATGACCTGGAGTTGCTTTTCAGATCAGCCAAAAACAATGTGATCTGGGTACGGGCCAAGGGCCTCCCGATTATTGATGATTATGGCAAATGCATCACCATTAGAGGCATTCTGCAGGATATCGACAGCATTAAAAAGAAAGGCCTTGCCTTGCAGGCATCTATCCACTCACTTAACGATCAAAACAAACGACTGCAAAATTTTGCCTACATCGTATCGCATAACCTGCGTTCGCACTCCGGCAATTTGCAGTTTATGGTTAATTTGCATGAGGAAAGTGAATCAGCCGAAGATAGGGCCGAAGTTTTTGCACACATCAAATCAATAAGTGCCAGCCTTAGCACTACCGTTGAGCATCTTAACGAGATAGTGATGATCCATACGGATATTGATAAAGAACGGAAAACGCTTGAGTTTGAAGCTGTATTTAAAAATGTGGTTTCTGCACTGCAAAGCAATGTGGAGGCAACCGATGCTAAAATTGAGTATGATTTTACACAATGCCCGGTAATTGAATATATCCCCGCTTACCTGGAAAGCATCTTCCAAAACCTGCTTACCAACTCGTTGAAATACCGCCATATGGACAGACAGCCGATTATTACCTGCCGTACCATAAAAGATCATAGCCACATTTACATGGTGTTTGAAGATAACGGCATCGGCATTGACATGGAGCGTTATGGTGATAAAGTATTCGGCATGTACAAAACCTTCCACCAAAACACCGACGCAAAAGGTATCGGCCTGTTCATCACCCGCAACCAAATTGAATCAATGGGTGGTACCATAAAGGTTGACAGTACCGTTAATGTGGGTACGAAGTTTACCATTAGGTTGGCGTAGATTAGAGATCAGGGACCTCATCCTCTTTCAAAAACTTGTCATTGCGAGGAACGAAGCAACCGCGAACTATGCATTTAGACTTTGCAAGTTATGCACCATTCTATCCGTTCTGTAAAGTTCGCGATTGCCGCGCTGCGCTCGCAATGACATGTGGGGGAGTTACTCGATATAGCTTTCGAGAATTTTAAAGCCATTTGTCGTTGTTAACTCAACCTTCGCAATCGTCTTCGGCAACAAAATACAATCTCCCATCTTTACCGGGTATTCTTCCCCATTAGCCTTAACCGTAAATTCTCCCTCAACACATACATAAATCACAAACGAATCAAGGTTGCTGTAATCTTTGGTGGTTCCGGTTGTAAAATCAAGCAGGTTGGTAGTAAAATATGGACAGCTTACCAAATGAACCGTTTCATCTTTTTTGGGTTGATATTTGGTTTTATATTCGGGATAATGTTTATAGTCAATAGCGGCAAGAGCCTCCTCGGTATGCAATTCGCGTTTGTTGCCTTTATCATCTACCCGGTCAAAATCATAAATGCGGTAGGTAATGTCTGATGTTTGCTGAATTTCGGCAATCAGCAGTCCTTTACCAATGGTATGCACCCGGCCTGCCGGTAAAAAGAAAACATCGCCCGCCTTTACATCTTCCTTATTCAGAACATCGGTTAAATGGCCGCTGTTGAATTTATCAAGGTATTTCTGTTCCGTAAGCTCCTGGTTAAATCCGGCAATTAATGTCGATCCTGAGTCAGCCTCGATCACATACCACATCTCGGTTTTACCGAACGAGTTATGGCGTTTTTTTGCCAGCGCATCATTAGGGTGCACCTGGATAGAAAGATCCTCGTTCGCATCAATAAACTTGATCAGCAAAGGAAAGATATTGCCAAAATGTGCATATACTTTTTCGCCAACCAGTTCGCCCTTAAATTTCTCCAATAACTCAGCCAGCGATTCTCCTTCAAGTGCACCATTGGCAACCACCGAAACATCCGATTTCACACCCGAGATCTCCCAGGTTTCACCGCAATTTGGCAGCGAGCCAAAATCTTTATGCAAATAGGTTTTTATTTTATTACCACCCCAGATCTTGTCTTTAAAAATGGTTTTGAATTTTAAGGGATACAATGCTGACATAAGTATGTGTTTAAGCCGCTAAGTTATCACTTTGGATAAGCATAAAAAAAGCTTTTTACGAAAATTGCAGGGATATACTAACCAACTATTACTGCTATTACTGCTATTAATTCAATGGCTATTCAAAATACGTTTGATCTGGGTAATCAAAACATTTAAATAATCTTCTTTAATTGACCAGATTATAAAGTAGTTTATTCCGAAATAATTGTGAACTATTCTATTTCTTAAGCCTCTGATCTTATGCCAGTCAACTTCTTCATTATTATCTTTTATTTTATCCGGTAAGCGGTTAGCAGCTTCACCAATGATCTCGAAATTTCTTACCACAGCGTCGATGGTTTTACTATCGGCTATAAAATCTTCATAAGTTAACTCATGGGTATAAGAAATAATTTTTTCTGCACTTTCAAGTATATCTTCTAATAGAAGTTTTGAATTACGTTCAGACATAAACTATTTCAGGTTCTATCACATCAAAATATTTCTGCTTAATCCCCCCTCTTGAAACAAGGTCAACTTTGTGATTAAGCTTTCTTTCCAGTTCATCTGCCAGGGTTATAAATTCTATGCCGATCCTACCATTAAAATCAACGATGATATCAATGTCGCTATCTTTATTAAAATCATCCCGCACAACTGATCCAAAAAGACCAATTGATGAAACAAAATATTTGCTTTCCATCTCTGGTTTAAAGCCAGATATTATTTCTTTTATTTCATTTAGACGAAGCATAAATCAAAAGTAGCTAAATTCTCACAAAAAAAAGTCCGCATATCTCTACGCGGACTTTTAATATTCACAAAGACGCAAAGTATTTCGTCTCTACGTTAATCAGGTTTTACTTACCCAATTTCACTTTCAAATTCTCATCAATAGCAGCTAAAAACTCTTCGGTATAAAGGTAATCTGTACCATGCTCCACTTTTGGTTTTATAGTAATAGCAAGGTCTTTAGTCATTTTACCGCTTTCAACAGTTTCGATACAAACTTCTTCAAGCGCTTTACAGAATTTTATCAGCTCCTGGTTGTTATCCAGCAAGCCACGGAACTCTAAACCACGGGTCCATGCAAAAATTGATGCAATAGGGTTGGTTGAGGTTGGCTTTCCTGCCTGGTGCTCGCGGTAGTGGCGGGTTACTGTGCCGTGTGCAGCCTCTGCTTCCATAACAGTACCGTCGGGTGTAACTAAAGTTGAGGTCATTAAACCTAATGAGCCAAAGCCTTGTGCAACAGTATCAGATTGTACATCGCCGTCATAATTTTTACAGGCCCATACAAAATTACCATGCCATTTTAATGCTGATGCAACCATATCATCAATCAGGCGGTGCTCATAAGTTAATTGGTTGGCTTCAAACTCAGCCTTAAACTCCTGCTCGTAGATCTCCTGGAAGATGTCTTTAAAACGGCCATCATATTTTTTAAGGATGGTGTTTTTGGTAGACAGGTATAAAGGCCATTTTTTAAGCAGAGCCTGGTTAAAGCAGGCGCGTGCAAACCCTTTTATTGATTCATCAGTATTGTACATTGCCAAAGCAACGCCATCACCTTTAAAGTTAAACACTTCAAATGATTGTTCAGGACTGCCGTCCTCAGGTGTAAACTTAATGGTTAATTTACCTTTTCCTTTGGTTACAAAGTCGGTAGCGCGGTACTGATCGCCAAAAGCATGGCGGCCAATGCAAATAGGGGCTGTCCAGTTTGGCACCAAACGCGGAACATTAGCCATAACAATAGGCTCGCGGAAAACTGTACCATCCAATATATTACGGATAGTGCCGTTTGGCGATTTCCACATTTGTTTTAAATTAAATTCTTTTACACGCTCTTCATCAGGCGTAATGGTGGCGCATTTTATACCAACACCATATTGTTTTATGGCGTTCGCAGCGTCAATGGTAACCTGGTCATTGGTCTCGTCACGATACTCAATACCAAGGTCATAGTATTTAATATCCAGATCCAGGTAAGGGATTATCAGCTTATCCTTAATAAATTTCCATATTATACGGGTCATTTCATCGCCGTCCAGTTCAACTACCGGATTTTCTACTTTAATTTTTGACATCTTTTGAAGCTGTTATTTTGGTGGCCCCAAATATATAAAATTGGGTTAATCAAATTAATTAATTTAGTTCATCATTTGGTCATTATCATTTAGTCATTATTTAACGGAATTTAAAAAAAATATTTAATTTTAATTT
>JAQBOS010000565.1 GCA_028287925.1 Mucilaginibacter sp.
AGTACCAACTTAATTAAAACTGATGCAGGAATCGTTTATGGAAATGTTATCATAAAAAATATGGGGGATGGCGAAAAGTATATTTGGGGTGGTGAATTTGATTTAAAAAGAATCTTGAGCTATAACATCTGTCACCAGGCCATTTTTTACCATCATAGCGTATTTAAAAAACTTGGCAATTATAATTTAAGGTATAAAGTATTGGCCGACTATGATTTCAATTTAAAATGCTTCGCAAATTATATATTCAGTTATGCAGACCTGAATATCGCATATTTCAACCTGGGCGGTGCCAGCACGCAAATAGTTGACCAGATATTTGAAGATGATAAAATCAAAAACGTCATCAAATATTTTAAAGGAAAGCTTTTTAACAGGTACTTTATTTCATCGAGACTATTAATACAAAAAGCAGCGTTTGCCCAAAATACAGGTATCGGGCTTTTCACTAGGTTATATTGCTTGCTGGCATACCTGAAATTAAAAACACATTCTCTTATTAAGTAAGCAACAAGGCTAGCAGTACTATTAAATAATGGCTAAAGTTATAAAGGTAGAAAACTTATCAAAGGCCTACCAATTAGGGGAAATTGGAACAGGCACGCTTTCGCGTGATTTAGAACGCTTTTGGGCAAAAGTTCGCGGCAAAGAAGATCCATTTATAAAAATCGGTGAATATAATGACCGCACTATTAGGGGGAAAAGCGATGTGGTTTGGAGTTTAAAAGACCTAAATTTTGAAATTGACCAGGGTGATGCCGTTGGGATAATTGGCCGCAACGGTGCCGGCAAAAGCACCTTACTGAAAATTTTAAGTCGGGTTACTGCACCAACAGCTGGTACGATAAAAATAAAAGGGCGCATTGCCAGTTTACTTGAAGTAGGTACCGGCTTCCACCCAGAATTAACTGGGAGGGAAAATATCTACTTAAACGGTGCCATTTTAGGAATGCGTAAAGCCGAAATTAAACGCAATTTTGATGAGATTGTTGATTTTTCAGGAGTTGAGCGATATATAGATACCCCGGTAAAAAGATACTCCAGTGGAATGTACGTCCGCCTGGCTTTTGCTGTGGCGGCCTACCTGGATAGTGAGATACTTGTAGTCGATGAGGTACTAGCGGTGGGAGATGCAGAGTTCCAAAAAAAATGCCTCGGAAAAATGGGAGATATAAGTAAGGGTGAAGGAAGGACTGTGTTATTTGTGAGTTACATTACAATGCTGGTTGTATTTAAAATATTGCGTTCAAGAAATATATTGAAAGAAATTTGAAGATTTTACAGATCTGCGCCGCTTACAAACCGGCATTTATATACGGCGGCCCAACAATGTCAGTATCTATGTTGAGCGAGCAGCTGACAAAGGCTGGTATTTACATCGAGGCTTATGCAACAACTGCTAACGGGAAGGAAGAGTTGCCGGTTAGGTCCGGTGAACCTGTAAACGTTGATGGCGTTACTGTAACTTATTTTAAAAGATTAACAAAAGACCATAGTCATTTTTCACCGGCTCTGTTAAAAAAGTTGTGGAAAGAAGCTCCGGGTTTTGATGTTGTACATATTCATGCCTGGTGGAATTTAGTGTCATTGTTTTCGTGTTTAATTGCGTTGATGCGCAATGTGCCGGTTGTTGTGTCGCCAAGGGGCACGTTAAGCCCTTATTCATTTCAAAATAAAAATATTGGCAAAAAACGGCTTATTCATTATTTACTGGGTAGGCCTTTACTTAACAGGTGCCACATTCATGTAACATCAAGCAGGGAAGGTGAGGCTATCAATGCGCTCATTAGGCCCCAAAGCATTATTAACCTGTCTAATTTTGTAAAACTGCCTGCTGGTTTGCCAGGGGGCGCTCAATCTTTAGCTATTTTTAAACTGATCTTTCTTTCAAGGATAGAAGAAAAGAAAGGTTTGGATATTTTAATAAAAGCCCTGTCGTTATTAAATTTTCCATACAGCCTTACCATTGCCGGGAGCGGAGATAAAATGTATGTGGATGAGTTAAAAGCGTTGGTGAAAAAAAATGGCGACGAAGCAGATGTTTATTGGATAGGCTTTCAAGGCGATAATAAATTTGAATCATTAGCCCAGCATCACCTGCTTGTTTTACCATCATACGATGAAAACTTTGGCAATGTAGTTATTGAAAGCCTTAGCCAGGGTACTGCAGTTTTGATAAGCCCCTTTGTTGGTTTGGCTGATTATGTAATAAAAAATAATTTTGGATGGGAGTGTGAGCTAAATGCTAATTCGGTAGGTAATATGATTAATTTTATTCACGATAAAAAGGAAGAGCTTAACCTTATTCGTTCAAATGCTCCTGGCAAGATCAGGGCTGATTTTGATGAGGCCTATTTAACTAAACAATACACTGATATGTACAAAAACATAATTAATGAGCGATTATAAGGATTATGGTTTCCATAGTGCTGAGCCTACGCATAACTTTAGCTACCAGTTAAATGACCTGGTTAGTTTAATTGACAAAGCAACAAATAAGCAGATCCTTGATTTAGGCTGCGGCAACGGATACCTGGTAAATTACCTGCTTGAACAAGGTTATAACGCTTATGGTACTGATGCTTCTGAAAAAGGTATAGCCATTGCACAAAAAACAAACCCGGATCGCTTTTTTGTACAGGACCTGTCATCAGATGCTTTACCACTACAATTACAAGGGATCCCCTTTGATACCATTATATCAACCGAGGTAATCGAGCATTTATACAACCCGGAAGCATTTATTGATTTTTGTAAACAGCAACTAAAACAAGGTGGCGAGCTGATAATAACCACCCCTTATCATGGCTATTTAAAAAACCTGACGCTAAGTATTTTTAACAGGTGGGACAGCCATATGGATCCGCTCTGGTTGGGCGGGCATATTAAGCTATGGTCTAAAAATACGCTGACCAGGGTATTGACCAATGCCGGTTTTACAGTTACAGCATTCAGAGGCTGCGGAAGGTTTCCGTATTTTTGGAAATCCATGATCATAAAAGCGAAGCTATCGTGAGCAAACAATTTTCATTTATTATAATAACCTATAATGAAGAAATTCATTTGCCCCGTTTGCTTGCATCTGTCCAAAGCCTTGATGCACCGGTTTTTGTTTTAGATTCAGGAAGTACGGATAATACCATCGCGATAGCAGAAAATTATGGAGCGACAGTTTTACAGCATGCTTTCGAAAATCACCCCAAACAGTGGGATTATGCATTAAAAAATTTTAACATTCAAACCCCTTGGGTAATTTGCCTGGATGCCGATCAAATAGTAACCCCCGGACTTAAAGAGCGCTTGAGCAATTTCAGGGATGAGGATAATGAGGATCTAGACGGCATTTATTTTAACCGTAAAAACTTTTTTAAAGGCCGGTGGATAAAACATGGGGGCTATTCGCCGTTTTACCTGCTTAAAATGATCAGGTTTGGCGTTGGTTATTCAGATCTTAATGAAATGATGGATCACCGTTTAATAGTTCCCGGGAATACAATTATCTGGAAAGACGGTTATATTTTAGAGGAAAACTTAAAGGAAAATAACATTAGCTTTTGGATTGCCAAGCATAATCGTTACAGTGACCTGGTTGCCCGGGAAGAGGTTGAACGGATGCAGCAGATTCGTAGTCAAACGGTCGGGCCGCATTTTTGGGGTTCGCCTGATGAACGTACAGCATGGTTAAAACAACTGTGGTGGAAGCTGCCACGGTATGTAAGGCCGATGCTTTATTTTATTTATCGCATATTTTTTCAGCTCGGTATTCTTGACGGGCGTACGGGCGTTATCTTCCATTTTTTGCAGGCATTTTGGTTTCGCCTTATTGTTGATATTAAAATCGATGAAATTCTAAGGCAAGAAGGCCTCATGAGGACAAACGCTGCTAAAAGCAATGCCTCTTTAAGATTTATAATAATATTTGCTGTGCTTTTTCCTGCCTTTTATTATTTCAATATATTTTATTTTGGCATTACTTCAACCGGTAGTCATCACAGTTCGTTTATAGCTAATAACCTTAATTATATAAGTGGACTAAGGTGGTTATTAATAAAAAGCAGCGCTCAAATTCTTACGTGGCTTGGGTTTGCAGTTGTTGAAAATCAGTATGAGCTTTTGGTTGCAGGGCGTGGTGTTATAAGGCTGGTTTACTCGTGCCTCGGTTTAGGAGTTATTAGTTTTTTTGCTGCATTTGTTTTAGCCTACCCTATAAAATTCAAATCAAAGATCGCTTTTCTTATTGGTGGTATTTTGGGGATCGAGGTTTTAAACGTTATCCGATTTGTACTGCTCTCTTTATTCTGGAACAGGAGCGAAAGCCGGATAATTGATCATCATGCCATTTTTAACATAATTGTATACATAATTATTGCCATTGTGCTTTACTTTTGGGTAAAGCGCAACGATATCTTGATTAACAACGATGCCAAAAACTGACCTTTCATTATATAATAATTCGCCTTTTAACCCGGGAGGCAATGCTATAAAAAGGCTGTTGTGGTATTATATAAATGCAGTATTTTTAAAAAGTGGCCTGCTTCCATCAAGTAATTTCAAGATATTTTTACTGCGCTTATTTGGTGCTAAAATAGGCAAGGGTGTTACTATAAAGCCTGGGGTTAACGTAAAATACCCCTGGCATTTAACCATTGGGAACCATACCTGGATTGGGGAAAATGTTTGGATTGATTGCCTTGTTGCAATTACCGTTGGCAATAATGTTTGTATCTCGCAGGGGGCTGTTTTGCTTACGGGAAGCCATAATTATAAAAAGAAGACATTCGACCTGGTAACTCAGCCTGTGATATTAGAAGATGGCGTTTGGATTGGGGCGGGGGCAATAGTGAACCTGGGTGTAATTGCGGCATCGCACGCGGTGTTAACAAGCGGGTCGGTAGCCACAAAAAACCTGGAAGCTTATTCAATTTACCAGGGAAACCCGGCAGTAAAGGTACGTGAGCGAATTATAACCTGATTTGTTTTTTGAATTATATAAATTAGCATTTTTCCAAAACCTTTCCTTAATCTTAATTAATGGCACTACAAAAAAGTAACGCACATAAAATCATTTTAATAATTACGGGTATTGCCGTATTAATATTGGGCATTATCCTGTTTTTTATTCCCCCTGCACTTTTCCCTGATCCGGCGAATGGGCTCAACGTATTGCGCAGCATGAATTTAGGAGGCCATTTTAATGTTTTAACGGCTCCCGATCAGGATGATATTTCACAAAACTATAATGAATTTATTACCTGGTGGAGCCCTGGCCAATACCTGGTTCCTTATTTTTTTAAGCTGATGGCTCATTTAAATACCGGGCAGGCAATGTCCATAACGGTAGCATTATGCCAACTCTGCGGATTAGCAGGTTTTTATAGCTTCTTTAAAAAAATAGGTTTTACACCATTTGTATCAGCAGTTAGCCTTTTATTTATTGTTTGCCAGCTGGCATTTTTTGTTCCTTACGTTTTTTATAATGGGGGCGAAGTTTTACTGTTTGCATTTGAAGGCTGGTTTTTATACGGCTGTATTGCCTTGCAAAAAACGGACTGGAAACTATTGCTGTTTGTTCTTTTGTCGGGCTGGATAGGCTTCTTTTGTAAATCATCCTTTATCTGGATCTATGCTGCCGGGCTTTGCTGCTTGTGGGTGCGTTTATCTTCAAATCAGATAGGTGTTGTTGAATGGATAAAAAAAGGATTGTGGATTGGGATTCCTGCAGTATTGTCGCTGGTAACTATTTATATATTTTTCCTGTCTAAAGGGCAAAGCCCGGCTTCCGTTTCAAAAGGATTTAAGCTAACTGCCGAGGCCTTTAGCTTTCCGCTTTCTACGCCTATCCTTTCAGGTTTTTCTCTTGATGATTTTTTTCATGGCCTGCTGTACAATTTTGGCCGGCCTATGTTTAGCTATGGCATATCTGTAACAATTGTAATTGTTTTGGCAATACTGAGTTTGCTATTGGTTTTTAGCCTGATCCGGAATGCGCCAAATAATAATTACAAGCTGTTTATAATCATTTTTTACTTTGGCGCCTTGCTGTTTTTTGGGGTCGCTTATCTTAAACAGCTTAACATATCATATGAAGCACGGCACTTTAGGATCATTGGACTGCTGATAGCCCCAGGCATGATTTCCCTGGTAAGCGGGTCAAAGAGTTTATGCCAATTACTTTTCACGGCTGGTTGCCTGTGCATAGCATTTTTTAGCTTTAGCTATGTGATTAAGGGATACAATATAAATAAAAATGTAAGTGCAAAGGGAGTTTCGGGCATTTCCCAGATCAATATTGATCAGCCGGCATTAAACGCGATAATGAAACTTGATAAGGAAAACAAGAATGCAGTCTTCGTATTTATCGCCAATGATATTGCGCAGGAGATCTTGCATAACCGGGTTATAAATCTATCCCCTATAAGTGATGATTTAAAAATCGATATGGATGACTACCGGTACGACGGCTTTGCAGGTCCGCTTTATATCATCTTGCCCGAAAGCTACAATGGCCCTAAGGAAAAGTTGGTTATGAAATCCTTCCCTGGTTATACGGGTTTTAACCTGTCGATGCTGAGCGATAGATACGTGTTGTACGCGGCAAAGATGAAGAGGTAGTTATTGGTTGATTGAGGTGATTAGGTGAGTGATTGATTGAGTTAAAATATCATAAGATCTGATTTAACCTAATCAACTTAATCTAACTCAATCAACATATTCAACCCTCACCCATTAATCTCTTTCCAAAGCAAATCCTTTAGCCCGTCGATATTTTTCTGTGCTACTGATGAAATAAAAATTGAGAGAACTTCCGCTGGAAGTTCCTTTTTCATTTCTTCCATTAATTCATCATCCAGCAGATCTGATTTTGTAACGGCAAGTACCCTTGGTTTATGAAGCATTTCCGGATTGTATTCCTTTAATTCATGCAGCAGGATCAGGTATTCTTCTTTTATAGTGCGGTTAGTATCTGCAGGAACCATGAATAACAATACAGAGTTACGTTCAATATGGCGCAGAAACCTAAATCCCAGCCCTTTACCCTTTGATGCACCTTCTATGATCCCCGGGATATCAGCCATAACAAATGACTTTCCGCCCCTGTAAGCCACAATGCCCAGGTTTGGAACAATAGTAGTAAAGGCGTAGTCGGCAATCTCAGGTTTGGCAGCTGATACTACTGAAAGCAGGGTTGATTTACCAGCATTAGGGAAACCTACCAAACCTACGTCGGCTAATACCTTCAGCTCCAAAATATTCCAGTCTTCCTGGCCCTCTTCACCCGGCTGCGAATAACGCGGGGTTTGTTGTGTTGATGTTTTAAAATGCCAGTTTCCCTGTCCGCCCCTGCCACCAGGGGTTAATATTTTTGTTTCGCCATCCTGCGTAATCTCAAATATAATTTCACCGGTTTCAGCATTTTTTACTGTGGTACCCAATGGAACTTCCAGGATCTCATCCCTGCCGGTTTTACCACTTCTTAGTGAGCTGCCACCAGAATCGCCGTCACCGGCAATTACATGTTTCCGGTATTTAAGGTGAAGCATAGTCCATAATTGGGCGTTACCCTTTACAATAACATGGCCGCCACGGCCGCCATCGCCACCATCCGGACCGCCTTTTGAAGTTAGTATATCGCGGTGCAAATGCGCAGAACCAGCCCCTCCGTGGCCTGAGCGGCAACAGATCTTCACATAATCAACAAAATTTGAACCTTGAGACATTTTTTATTTTTTTTGAGTCGGAAAGTCCGAAAGTCGGCAAAGTCCGAAAGATGCTAAGCAAACTGCCTAATCTTCCGGACTTTGCCGACTTTCTTCACTTTCGAACTATATTTTTCCTACTTCCGGACTTTACTGACTTCCCGACTTTCGGACTTCTTAATATGAAGCTATCACGCCACTTATCGCATCAAATATTTCATTAATTGATCCGATGCCGTTTATGCTTTTAAATTTATTTTGAGCTTTATAAAAACCGGCAACAGGTGCGGTTTTATCATTATATTCTTTAATCCGCTTACGGATAACTTCCGGGTTAGCGTCATCAGGCCGGCCTGACTCTTTACCACGTAATAACAAACGCTGCTCAAGCTCATCATCATTAACTTCAAGCGCTACCATACCTGAAATAGGAGCATTTTTGCTGGCTAGTAACTGATCAAGTGCTTCTGCCTGAGCCACTGTGCGCGGAAATCCGTCAAAAATAAACCCCTTTGCGTCTTTATTGGCATCAAGTTTATGGCTGATCATGCCTATAACTACGGCATCAGGTACCAGGGCGCCATGATCCATTAGCTTTTTGGCTTCTAATCCAAGTTCTGTTCCCTGGGAAATCTCGCTCCGTAAAAGATCACCGGTTGATAAATGGATCAATCCGTGTTTTTCAATAAGTTTTTGTGATTGAGTCCCTTTCCCTGCCCCGGGAGGACCAAACAATACCAGGTTTAGCATGCTTTTATCAAATTAAAAGCCTTTCGGTACTATACAGAAAGGCTTATTTTTTAGTCCTTAGTCTTAAGTTCTGAGTCAGAAGAAAAGTTTAACTTTCGACTTTGGACTCCAGGCTAACGACTTTAAAAGAGTGCACTTGAAGGGAGTCGAACCCCTAACCTCCTGATCCGTAGTCAGGTGCTCTATCCAATTGAGCTACAAGTGCAATATAAAGTGCTTTTTTAAACGGACTGCAAAAATAGGAAAAATTTCATTCCGTTATAATATTTTTTCAAATTTACTTTACAGCTGCTGCAATTGCAGTAAAATCCGGTAAGTCTGTAGCCACTTCAAGCACCTCTGCGTAGATGATATTTTGAGCCTCATCAATAACAAATGCAGCACGTTTTGAAACTCCTTTTAATCCAAACACAAACTGCTCATATATAGCGCCATATGCGGTTGAAACCTCCTTGTTAAAGTCGGATAATAAATCAAACTGGTAATTGTTTTCTTCCTTAAATTTTGCAAGGGTAAAAGGCGAGTCGACAGAGATGCCGAGTATAGTTGCATTTAAGCCATCATAATAACCAAAATTATCGCGCATGGTGCACAATTGGGTAGTACAAACGCCAGTAAAAGCCATTGGGAAAAAGTGTAACACTACTTTTTTGCCTTTAAAATCGGCCAATGAAACCTCTTTTAATGCGGATGAAAATAAAGTAAACTGGGGAGCGAGGGAACCTGGTTGTAATGACATGAGAGTTTTTTTTCTGCAAAGAAATAATAATTAAATGAATGTTTGTTATCGGTTCTATAATTGAAAAGTCAATTTAGTTAATCTTTAATAACCCCGATCAATTCTCTTTTTACCTTGAAAAGCTTGTTAATAATCAAACTAATCACCAACTTGAAGTCGCAATTTGCGACTTCAAGTTGGTGAGGTCGAAGGAATCCACCTAATGCATTTACCGAACATGGAGTTTTAATGCTCTCCAGCGTATTAAACAGCAAACAAGCAATTCAAGTCAATATACAAGTGATGCGGATATTTACGCGAATTCGCCAAATGTTTATAGATAATACAGAGTTGCGTCTGGAAGTTGAAAAGATCAAAACCAAATTAAACAATCAAGATAAAAATATGGAAATAGTATTTCGATATCTTGATGAATTAATTGAAAGAAGGAATGAACCTAAACCAAGGGAACGAATTGGATATAAATCAGATGATATATAAAAGGTGTGAGAAATCAAAACTTGCATAACTAAATAATTAGTTATAGCTTTAGGATAATTATTAATCCTATTGTCATGATCAGAAATTACCTTAAAACCGCGTTCCGCAGTCTCTTAAAAAACAAAGGCTTCACTTTTATAAATGTTTTGGGCCTTGCCCTTGGGTTGGCAACCTGCCTGCTCATTGTTTTTTATGTGATTGATGAGTTAAGTTACGACCACTTTAACACCAAATATGAAAGAATTTACAGGGTAAACACCGACCTTAAAGCCGGGAACAATGAAACTTCATTCGCTATAACTGCTCCCCCGGTTGCAGACGCACTGGTAAAAGAATTTCCGGAGGTTGAAAGATCAATGCGAATAGGGCAGGGTGTAAACATCCGTTTTAAAAAAGACGACGAGGTTATAGATGAGAAAAATGCTTTTTACTGTGATAATGCCATATTCGATATATTTACCTTACCTCTGCTGCAGGGCGATCCTAAAACTGCCCTGAAAGAACCGAATTCAATGGTGATCAGCAAAAAGATCGCTCTTAAATATTTTAACACCACTGATGTTGTAGGGAAGATCATGCTCCTGGTTAGTGACAGCAGCCTGCACAAAGTAACGGGGGTTATGGAAAATATGCCTGACCAGGCGCATTTTAAAGCAGATGTTTTACTGGGTATGCAGCCCAATACCGACAATAGCTGGGCGCATTTTAATACCAGCACCTATATCCTGCTTAAGCCGGGTGCTGATCGTAAAAAATTGGAATCGAAGTTTGAGGCATTGATCAGGAGAAATGAAAGCACCCCCGCCTTTAACTACGATAAATTTGAAGCAAAAGGTAATTATATCAGGCTTAATTTAACACCGCTAAAGGACATCCATCTCCATTCTAATAAACAAAGGGAGCTTGGAGTTAACGGTAATGTTCAGTACATCTATATTTTTTCGGCAATTGCAGTATTTATATTGATCCTGGCTTGTATTAACTTTATGAACCTTTCAACAGCACGTTCGGCCAACCGGGCGCGTGAGGTAGGGGTACGTAAAGTACTCGGCTCATCACGCAAATATTTAATAGCGCAGTTCCTGGCAGAGTCCATAATGGTTACGCTTGCAGCCACCGTTATAGCTGTATTGGCGGCATGGGTAATATTGCCTTTATTTAACCAGGTATCCGGAAAGTCATTAACTATAACTGCCCAAACTTTTGTATGGCTGTTACCCGCAATGCTTATTATTATAATTGTTGTTGGTGTGCTGGCCGGCTCGTACCCGGCATTCTTTCTTTCTGCCTTTAAACCCATCCAGGTTTTAAAAGGAAAG
>JAQBOS010000575.1 GCA_028287925.1 Mucilaginibacter sp.
AAAAACTCAACTGTTCCATATCACTTTATCCTTTTTGTTTTTTCAAATAGCCTCAACATAATTCAGTATAAATTTTGCCAATTGTTCCTGTTCGGCAACGGTGAGGATATCGCCATAATAGATCCAAAAGCCCTGCGCATCAAACAAGATCCTGCCCATATAATCCGGCTTTTCGTCATAGGCGGTAAATAACTGGTAACAGAGCTCGGCGTCCTTGCTTTTCAAATCCAATATAATGCGCACCACCTCGTCAGGGCCGTTTTTGCGCTTTACCCAAGCCTTTGCTTCATTGGTTAATTTGATATTTCCCGTTATCATAAAACAAAAGTGAAAATTATTTTGCAACTATTTATATAAAATACTAATATTTTTAGTATAATTTACAATCTCAGGATCTATCATGATTCAAAGTGTGTGTTTCTGACTGATCAGCAGATAGTCGCTTGTTCTACCACTGCTTAAGCAGATTGAAAACCAATAACTTAAAAACACCAGGGCGCGCATGATTTTTTTATTCTATAGTTGGGAATAGAGATACTAAGCTCAGCCAATTTTTGGCGGGCTTAAAAGCTGCATTTTTTAAAAAGATAAATTTTTATTACTTTTCATCAGTAAAACCATAAAAATTCAATGGCTAATCAAAAAACGGTTACTAATAGTGGTGAATCAACTTATAGGATTGTCTCACTTGATGTATTTCGCGGGTTAACTATTGCAGGAATGATCCTTGTTACCGATCCTGGTACTTACTCCTATATTTACCCTCAGCTTCGGCACGCAGACTGGATGGGAGTAACAGCAACCGACATGATTTTCCCATGCTTTCTTTTTATGGTCGGTGTATCAATTCCTATGGCCTTTGCTTCCCGCTTGCGGGGCGGGGCTACCAGGGCCAGCCTTGCCTGGCATATATTTCGCCGGGCTGCTATCCTCGTGGTTCTTGGGCTGGCCGTAAACGGGTTCCCTTTTTACAACCTGCACACGCTTCGTCTGCCCGGAATTTTACAGCGGATCGCCATTTGTTATGTATGCAGCGGATTGATTTACCTGTATACCGATTTTTCAAGAGCGGGCAAACAAGGCGATGGCACTTTTAAAATTAATTCAGTAATAGCTGTAATAACATTTATTTTACTTACCGGCTACTGGGCTATGCTGGTTTGGATCCCGGTGCCTGGAGTTGGCCCCGGCCATTTGGACACTTTCGGCAATTTGCCTGCCTATGTTGACCGGGTTGTTATAGGTATCAATCATATGTGGATCTGGGGACTGACACCCGGAGTCGGTGTCACCTATGATCCTGAAGGTATCCTGTCAACACTTCCTGCTATTGCATCAACCCTCATCGGGGTTTTGGCCGGCGAGTGGATGCGTACAAACTATTCGGGCAGGCGCAAAGCTATCCGCCTGATTTTAGCAGGAATTGTGCTGGTGGCAGCCGGATTATTGTTAGCCCGGTTTTTACCTGTCAATAAACGTATCTGGACAAGTAGTTTTGCCTTGCTAAGCAGTGGTGTTGCCGTGCTTTTATTCAGTTTTTCATATATTATTGTCGATTTAAAGCAAATCCGCTGGTGGATTTTTCCGGCATTGGTGTTGGGTACCAATGCTATCCTGGCTTTTGTTTTTTCCAGTGTAATTACTTCACTAAGCGATCTTATACATATCCACCAGGACAGCGGAAAATCCCTCACTTTACACAAATTTGGCAATTATATCTGCACCCTTTCGGGTCTCTCTCCAATAAATGCATCCCTTGCCTACGCTATCATAATCGTACTCCTTAACATTGCGCTCATTATTCCGTTCTATAAGAAAAAAATATTTTTGAAAGCTTAAATGCATTATAATCAAGACAAAGTTTTAGTATGTTAACCCCAACTAAATGCTGAGATCAAAATAATAACTTATGTGTTTATTATTTGCTTCATCCAAATGGGGATCAGTTTTTTTCGCTCCTGCATTAGTTCATGAAATTCAGCATCTTTAAAATGGCCTGATTGCAGCATTTGTGGCCGCGCTAAAAACGGAAAAAGGATCATACCTGAAATGTTCCATAATAAATGAACCGGGTGGAAGTTGATCTTGTCTTCTGTTTGCAAGGCGCGGAGCTGATTGGCAAAATGTGAGTTTATCAGCAACCTCATATTACCTATCATGGGTAGTTTTGTTGAGCCGCTCATCACCTCGCTCACCATAAAAAATGGAAAATCAGGGTTTTCAAGCACCTGGTCAATATAATAACCTACGCAGGTCTCTATCTTTTGAAACAAAGTGGTGGCTTCATCATTTAGTACCGGTTCTATTTTATTGAAAAGTTTTTTCATGGTTTCGTCCATAATGAATTCAAACAACTTTTCTTTACTGCGGAAGTAATAATTAACTGATGCTACGTTAATATCAGCCTCGGTAGCAATATCTCTTACTGTTGTAGCCAGGAATCCCTTTTTGGTAAAGATCATCCTGGCTGCATCCTTTATTTTTTCTTCTGTTGAAGCGTCTTCTGTTACTGCCATAGTTAATATTGTTTTCAAATTTAACTATTGCCTGCCAAATATCTTGTGATAAAAAACAGCTTTAATGTGAATCTGAAATTGCTTTCTGGCCTTTTTTAAATGGCGCTAAAAAGAGTAACGGAATAGCTAAAAGCATAACCAGGCCAACAATCCAATAGGCATCAATATAAGTTAGAAGTAAACTTTGCCTGTTAACAACCCCGTCAATTGCTCCATAAGCCATACGTGTAGCATCCGAAATGGATTTCCCTTTGGATATGAATGCCTGTACATAACTATTAAACCTAGCGGTGAAATATGAATTGTAGGCATTGATATGATCCAAAAGGTTATTGCGGTGAATTGCCTGGCGGATATGGATCATTGTGGTTAAGCCAGCAATGCCAAATGAACCGCCTAACTGGCGCATCATATTGTTCAAACCTGTACCCTGGCCAATTTCATGCCCTTTTAAGCTGCCGATAGCCAATGTGGTTAGCGGTACAAAAAGCAGCGCTAATGACATACCCCTTATCGCCAGGGGCCAAAAGAAATCACCGGTGCCTGTAGATAACGTCGAATGACTTAGCATTAGTGAAAAAACGAAAAACAGGATCATCCCAACTGTAGCCATAAGTTGAGCAGGT
Source organism: Mucilaginibacter sp. (assembly GCA_028287925.1). GTDB lineage: Bacteria > Bacteroidota > Bacteroidia > Sphingobacteriales > Sphingobacteriaceae > Mucilaginibacter. Next base: position 3,143 of record JAQBOS010000575.1, read on the forward strand.
ACACCCTTATTAAGCATAATACCTACAAATGGCATCATCATTACTGTAAAAAGGCCACCCGGAAATAAAACTTCACCGGTTTGCTGTGCCGAAAAGCCTAATAAGCTCTGGCAAAATACCGGGAAAACAAATGTTGATCCGTACAAGCCCAGCCCTAATACAAATGAAGTAACCATGCCCGCCGAAAAACTTCTGTGCCGCATGATCTTAAAGTTAACTATCGGGTAGTCTGTGCTTAGCTCGCGCCATATAAAAAGCAGCAACCCTATTACAGCGGTACATGTTAACACAATAATATAAGGGGCTGAAAACCAATCATCATCTTCACCCTTTTCTAATATGGTTTGCAGGCTGCCTACAGATATTGCTAACAAGCCTATTCCCCACCAGTCAATCGGGTTGCCCCGGCCCTCATTGGGCGTTGCCTTAACAAACAGGTAGGTACAGGTAGCCGCAAGACAACCCACCGGTATATTAACATAAAAGATCCACCGCCATGCCGCGTGGTCGGTAATATAACCACCTATTGTTGGGCCAATGGTAGGGCCAACTATGGCGCCAAGGCCGAATAACGCTGTAGCCGTACCCACCTGTTCGGGGGGCCAGGTTTCTAATAAAATAGCTTGTGCCGTTGATATCAGTCCCCCGCCTGCAATACCCTGGAGTATCCGGAAGCCAATCAGTTCATTAAGACTTTGGGAATTGCCGCATAAAAAAGAGGCAACAGTAAATAGAATAATAGAGGCCAAAAAATAATTTTTCCGCCCAAAAAAACTGCCCAGCCAACCCGACATAGGTAAAATGATCACATTGGCTACACTATAGCCGGTAACTACCCATGCGGCATCAGTTAACGTGGCGCCCAAATTTCCCTGGATTTGAGGGATAGAAACGTTAACAATTGTGGTATCAATTAACTCTAGCAACGAAGCTGTAATTACTGTAATGGTAATGATCCATTTTTTTAATCCGGTTTCAGCCATTTTCTAAAAATCTTATTTGAATAATAATTTGTTCGTTAATAACGAGACAAAATTAATCAAACGATTGATTAAAACAATTGTTTGAAACAAGTGAATTGATTTATGGCATTTTAATGACGTCACACCGGCTTATGTTTATGGTAAGTTGTGATGAAAGGAAGTTATGCTAATAATTAGGCGCGGAAAAGAGGCTGAACTATTGGCTGTTAATCGGAGAGGACGCTGGCCGGATTTGGCCAGAGGACAAGCTCCGCATGTTAACTGAGGTTTTTCGGTAGATATTGTTATAATTAATATTATATATAATCTATGGACAAAATAGAATTAATTATATATTTGCTTTCACGGTAGATTTTTAATACTTACCCGGAAAAGAAAGAAGGCCAATTATGCCTTAGCATTTTAGTATTGCACTGGCCTCTTGAATATCCGGGAACAGATTTTTATTATTTTACTCAAATGAATTCATACTATGAAAAAAATCATACTTATTGCACTTCTTTTTATTATTCATACAACCGCATTTTCCCAGATTTTGGCCCCGGTAAAATGGTCATACGGAACAAAAAGGATTAGTGATACTGAAGCTATTATATTTATAAAAGCGTCAATTGACAAGGGATGGCATATTTACTCCCAGCATGTTGATGATGGCGGACCGGTTAAAACTACTATTACATTTGCAGCCGATAAAGCCTATGCATTAAACGGCAGTACAATTGAACCCAGGCCTGTGAGCAAATACGAAAAAACGTTTAGCATGAATGTTTCCTATTTTGAAAAAGCGGTTGTATTTCAACAAAAAGTAAAGCTTAAAGCCGGGCAGGCTTCGGTTAACGGAACTATTAATTACATGGCCTGCGATGATCACCAATGTTTACCCCCCGAAAATGTTGAGTTTGCAGTAGCATTAAAATAAAAACAAAAATATATAAGACTAATAGCCACCAATTAGTCTGAGCCGGATGTAAGTTTAAAACACACATCCGGTTAATACAAAAATGAATTATGAAAAATTCGAAATTATTAATGAACCTACACGCTAAAATTGCAATGCAGAATGGTGGCGCCTTTTTCTGTTGTTGCTATAGTAAATAAAGCGCATTCAGCTTCCGGGTATAATATTCTTAAATTAAGATCAACATCCTGGCTGTGCATAGTGCAATGCTTTTTGCTATGGTGGTAATTTAAGCGTGAGCCTGTACAGTCCAGGATGTTAACCATTTTGTAATATAATAAATACTAAAAAACAGCATAAATAAAAATATTCTATTAAATCTATAGATTTACTTGTATTTAATATTTTTATTACTATCTTTACACCATTCTAATTAACCCCACCATTAATTAGTTGATTTATTAAGAAGAAGGGAGAGGAAGTCTCGTTGATCTTCTAGCAACTTTTCAATAATTGAAATAAGTGCTAAACTTTTTCCCGGGATGTTTCCGGGAATATAAATTAACTAACATCATGAAAAAAAGTAATTATCAATCCATCCGAATGTGCACATCGTTAACCAAGCGATGCTGTTGTTGCTATATTTAACAGCCAATCCTCCCGAATAAAACTATCAGATTTTATTTCAATAACATTCAGCCAGGCTGTAGTGAAAGGGATTTTTATGTCAAAAAATTTAATACTTAATCATAAATCAAATCAATATGAAAATTAAAAATTATCTATCAAAAGGAAGCTGCCTGGTTGCGGCTATACTATTCAGTAGTGCTGTATTTGCGGGCGGAAAACCACCCAAAGCTAAATTTATAAAAGAAGGTGTTTGGCGCGGTGTATTTACGGTAAGCGAAACACAGGTGCCTTTCAATTTTCAACTAAAAGGTAAAGATGCGGAGCATGCCGTGTTTACATTATTGAATGGTTCAAGGCGCGATAACTTCCATGTAAAGCTAATTGGTAAAGATTCTGTATATATTAAAATGAACACCTATGATGCCGCGCTGGTTGCCAAAATTGAAGAAGGCGGCAAAATAAGCGGTGAATACCGCAGCCTGGTACCGGGTTTTAGAGGAAACTCATTGCCATTTACAGCAGAATACGGTAAAAAATACCGCTTTGTTGAGCCAGATAAAAATGTTGCGCCGGTTGCTAATCTGAGTGGGAAATGGGAAATAAAAAACTATAGCAAAGATGCCGTGCCCGCATCTATAGCCATATTAAAACAAAACGGCAATAAAATTACCGGTGTTGTGATGACCGTTGTTGGCGATACCCGTGAACTTGAAGGAACCGTACAAGGTGATGAATTTGCTTTAAGCGGATTTACAGGCCCAAGTCCGTTTATTATCAAAGGAAAAATTAATGCCGACGGCACTATAAGCGGTGAAGAGGGGTTCGGGATCTATAAAAACCTGAAGTTTGACGCGACCAAAAATGCCAATGTGGAGCTTCCGGATCCTTATAAGCTTACCTTTTTAAAAGAAGGCTACAAAAAGCTTGATTTTTCTTTCCCGGGAATTGACGGTAAACCGATCTCGCTAAGCGATGATAAGTATAAAGGAAAAGTGGTTATTGTTGAGATCATTGGTACCTGGTGCCCAAATTGCACCGATCAAACTGCATTTCTTTCACCATGGTTCAATAAAAATCATAACCGCGGGGTTGAGGCTATTGCCATTGGCTTTGAACAAAAAGATAGCCTTGCTTATGCAAAATACACTTTAGGAAAGCTGAAAGAGAAATATGAAATTAACTATGATATAGCTTTCGGTGGCCTTGCAGATAAAAAACTGGTAGCTCAAAAACTGCCTGCGCTTAATAAATTCATTGCTTTTCCTACCACTATAATTATTGACCGTAAAGGCAATGTGAGGGAGATCTACACTGGTTATACGGGTACTATTACCGGCAAATATTATGAAGATTACGAAAAGAAATTCAACAAAGTGCTGGATGAACTAATTGCAGAACCTGCTACCACAACGGCCGAAGTTGCGGATAACGATAAAAGACAAGGAAATTAAAATTAACCGATCTATATCAATCAAAATGAAAACAAATCAAATAAACAAAGCATTCAAATGCCTCTCAATAGGCTTGTTATTAACCGGGGCGGCATTGGCTGCCGATAAGAATCCGCCTGTTAAATTTATAAAGGAAGGCGTATGGCGCGGTGTATTTAATGTGAGCGAAACACAGGTGCCCTTTAATTTTGAATTGAAAGGTAAAGATGCAGAGCATGCCGTATTTACCCTGATAAACGGAAGCCGCAGGGATAATTTTCATGTAAAGCAAATAGGGAAAGATTCGGTATTTATTAAAATGAATACCTATGATGCAGCCCTGGTAGCCAAAATTGAAGAGGATGGGACCCTTAGCGGCGAATACCGCAGCCTGGTACCGGGCTTTAGAGGCAACTCTTTACCTTTTAAAGCGGAGTATGGAAAAACCTACCGCTTTGTTGAGCCCGGTAAAGATGTTGCCCCAACAGCAAACCTTACCGGTAAATGGGAGCTAAAAGTTTATTCAAAAGACCAGGTGCCCAATAAGATTGCCGTTTTAAAACAGACAGGGAACAAGCTTACCGGCGTAATTATGCAGGTAACCGGCGATAGCCGTGAACTGGAAGGAACGGTTCAGGGTGATGAGTTTGAACTGTCAGGCTTTACAGGCCCGAGCCCTAAAATTTACAAGGGTAAAATTAATGCGGACGGAACTATCAGCGGTGAAATAGGCTCGGGCATTTATGATAACACTAAGTTTGATGGTGTAAAAGATGATAAAGCCGAGCTGCCTGATCCGTATAAGCTTACTTTCCTGAAAGAAGGCTATAAAAAGCTTGATTTTACATTTCCTGATCTTACCGGCAAGCCCGTTTCATTAAGCGATAACAAGTACAAAGGCAAAGTAGTAATAATTGAAGTTATTGGTACCTGGTGCCCTAATTGCACTGATCAAACCGTGTTTCTGTCGCCATGGTTCAATAAAAACCATAACCGTGGTGTAGAAGCCATTGCGCTTGGATTTGAACAAAAAGACAGCCTGAAATATGCACAGTATACATTGGGTAAGCTTAAAGAAAAATACAACATCCAGTATGATATTCTTTTTGGCGGCCTGGCTGATAAAAAGCTGGTATCGCAAAAATTGCCTGCTTTGAACAAGTTTGTTGCTTTTCCAACAACTATCATAATTGACCGTAAGGGCGATGTCAGGGAAATTTATACTGGCTATACAGGTACTGTTACCGGAAAATACTACCAGGATTACGAACAGAAGTTTAACAAGTTGCTTGACCAGTTGATTGCCGAGCCTGTTCCCACAGAAACGGCAAGTGCTGATAATGACAACACCCAAAAAGGAAAATGATTAATAAGCCCGGTGGGGGATGTGCTTTGCCGGGCTAAATGTTTTACAAAATAACTAACCCAAAAAATGACCAGATTAAACATAGCGGTATTGTTCATCGCAATTACATCATTAACAGCTTTTACGTTACCGGCTACAAAAAATACAGCGCTAAAAACTGTAAAAGCCAAAACACTTACCGCTAAGGCGCCCGTTAAAAAATTAGCTCCCAAAACCTACAAGGTTGATAACGAAAGCAGCAAGCTTACCTGGCTGGCAAAAAAAGCTACAGGCGAGCACAATGGCGAGGTAAAAGTAAGCAACGGCAATTTTGTGGTTGATAACAACACCCTGAAAAACGGGAGCTTCGACATTGACCTGAATACCATTACGGACGCCGACCTGGCCGATAAGCCGTCGAACGATAAATTGGTGAGCACCTTAAAAAGCGAGACTTTTTTTAGCACCGATAAGTTTCCGAAAGCGACTTTTGTAATTACCTCGGCAGCTAAAACAAGCGGACAACAATATGATATAAAAGGTAAACTTACAATTAAAGGCATCACCAATGATGTTAGTTTCCCCGCTACGGTAACTATTGCCGGCAAAAAGATTACTGCTGTTGCTAAGATCACTGTTGACCGTACCAAGTACGACATCAAATTCCGCTCGAAGAACTTTTTTGAAAATTTGGGCGACAAAGTGATTTATGATGATTTTGATTTGAACGTAAACCTTAACGCAACCGCACAATAAGGTTTAAGTAAACTACAGATTTTATACAATATTAGCTGCCAAACTATGGCGGAGGGCCATTGATTTGATTAAAAAGAGCATTTAGGTGGATAATTAGGGTTGAAAACCGGAAGCGGCTGGGGTGTGGTGGCACCCTGGCTAAGCATCCGGGTATTCAAAACAATTAAGTTAAATGCATGCAATTATGAAAAAGATCCAAATACTATCGGTTTTAATAGCGTTTACCGCAAGCTTATGCCTTATGGGCTTTGCCGGCAGTAAAAATGATATCCAAACAAAAGAACAATTGGGCGAAAAACTTTTTTTCGACCCGATCCTTTCAGGCGACCGTACAATCAGTTGCTCATCATGCCATAAACCGGAATTTGCTTTTGCAGATACCGCAGCGTTCAGCTTAGGTATTAAAGGCAATCTTACTAAAAGAAATTCGCCGGGCTTAACAAATCTGTCCGGAAGGCCGCATCTTTTTTGGGACGGGCGTGCTTCATCATTAGAAGAGCAGGCAATGGGTCCCATAACGTCGCCAACAGAAATGGGATTAACGCTTGAGGAAGCTGTAAAAAGATTAAATGAAAATGAAGTTTATGCATCAGCCTTTCAAAAGGTTTTTAAAGTTGCGGCAAATAAGGATAATATGTTAAAGGCCATTGCATCATTTGAGCGCACTTTAGAAACCGCAAACAGCCCTTATGACCGCTATGTAAATGGCGACGACCAGGCGATATCAGCCGCCGCAGCGAGGGGCAGGTTATTATTTATAGGCAAAGCGGCCTGTAATAACTGCCACTCGGGCGAGGATTTTACTGCCGACAGGTTTAAAAGCATTGGCCTTTATAATGGAAAAGATCTGAATGATGCAGGGCGGTCTGATATTACTCATAATAAAACCGAAGAAGGCGAATTTAAGATCCCAAGCCTGCGCAATGTGGCGGTTACAGCACCATACATGCATAACGGAAAGTTTAAAACGCTGCGCAGCGTAGTGGAATATTATAACAATCCATCGGCAGTGGTAAAGGATGGCATCAACCGCGACCTGGCACTTGAAAAGCCTTTAAATCTGAACAGTGGTGAAATAGACGACATTGTAGAATTTTTAAAGGCCCTCACTGATGACCGGTTTACGCACAAGCAAACATCAAACTAAAACTCACCCTTATTAAATAATTAAATAAAACAAACATTTATTGGTTAAAGGCAAGCTGTTTTGGCTTGCCATAGCTACTGCTTTGTTCTTAAACTATTGAAAAAATGAAGAAAATTGTACTCTTACTCTTGTTTTTTAGCCTGCACTACGGGCAAAATATATTTGCACAAAAACGAACGGTTACCGGGGTGGTTACCTCGGCAGACGATAAGCGGCCGTTACCCGGCGTCTCT
>JAQBOS010000602.1 GCA_028287925.1 Mucilaginibacter sp.
TCGTAGCTGGTACATGCTGATAGCCCTGAAATTATCAAAGCAGTGAGCGCCAAATAAATTGATCTTTTCATAATATTAACTCCCTTATATTCACTTAGACAAACGGTTTGGAAAAGGTTTAATTGCGAAAAAAATATTTCTAATTAAAATTTAATCTGCCCTAAAGTTACGCACTAAGTTAAGGTTTTGTTTGGATCAATATGGTAGCAGATTGTAAACCTTTTGATGAAGCTGTAAAAGTAATGTTACCAGCTTTCTCTTTTGCCTGTATAATTGCCAGCGCCAGGCCGTTAAATGCTTTGCGGTAATCAACCTTAAAAGAATCATGACTAACCGGGTCGCCATTATCAACACTGGCAATAAATGCCTCACCGTTAATTTTAAAATTTACCAGGTTGGCTGCATCAGGCACTACATTGCCGTCTTTATCCAATATTTTAACAGTTATGAATGATAGATCCTTGCCATCGGCTTTGATGGTTTTTCTATCGGCAATAAGCTCAATTTTGGCAGGTTTGCCGGTGGTATGGATCTCTTGTGTTAAAACTACCTTCCCGTTTTTACGTGAAACCGCTTTAAGTGTGCCCGGCTCATACTTTAAGCGCCACATTACATGCAAGTCATCTCCCGTTTTCTTTTTAATGCCAACTGATTTTCCGTTCAGGTATAGCTCAACTTCGTCAGCGTGGTTATAAAATGCCCATACATCAACGGTTTTACCCGGTTCCCAGTTCCAATGCGGAAAAATGTGCAGCACGGTTTTATCGGTCCATTCCGATTGGTACATGTAGTAAACATCCTTGGGGAAACCAGCCAGGTCAATAATGCCAAAGTATGAGCTGCGCGACGGCCATGAATAAGGCGTAGGTTCGCCCAGGTAATCAAAGCCTGTCCAGATAAACATGCCCGAAAGGAAATCGTATTTCTTCATCACTTTCCAGGTAGCCTCGTGGGTTGATCCCCATGCGGGGCGAACGTTATCGTATGCCGAAACACTATTATCCGGATTGCCATCGGTAAAAGGTTTGTCGTATCTTGATGGCCAGACCCGGATACTGTCTGACGGCATATCATAATGCCCGCGGGTTTCTAAACCTGATGTGGTTTCTGTAGCTATGAATTTTTTACCCGGGTACCTGTCGTGAAATTTAGCATAATCAAATTCATGATAGTTATAGCCGATCAAATCGATAGCGCCAGACCGGATGATCTTATTGTTTTTGCCCGGGTTATCGTTAGCGGTAGTAATTGGTCGGGTAGTATCTAAACTATGAACAATGCCTGCCAGCTCAGGTGCGATCCTTAATGCGCTTGTATCGCTTTGCTGCGGGATCTCGTTGCCTATGCTCCAGATCATAACGCTTGGATGGTTCCGGTCGCGCAGGATCTGGTCTTCCAGATCGCGTTTGTGCCATTCTTTAAAATACAGGTGATAATCAAATGTAGCCTTTTTCCATTCCCAGCAATCAAAGGCTTCGTCCATTACAATAAAGCCCATTTTGTCGCAAAGGTCAAGCAGCTCAGGTGCAGGTGGGTTATGAGAGGTACGGATGCCATTGCAGCCCATAGCTTTTAACATTTGAAGTTGGCGCTGCAGTGCACGAGTATTAACAGCGGCGCCAAGCGAGCCCAGGTCATGGTGATCACAAACGCCTAATATTTTCATCGGCTTGCCATTTAGTGAAAAGCCTTTATCCGCATCAAAATTAAAGTAGCGGATACCGAGTGTGGTAGTGTATACATCCGCAATTTTATTATCTGCTATTACAGTGGTAATCACTTTATATAGATATGGACGCTCAACAGACCATAAAATGGGATTTTTTACGGCGATGTTTTGATTTGGGCTGATGACGGTATCTTTTAAATCAGCCTTTGCTACAATATCGCCAGATGCTGAAACCTCTTTACCGGCAGCATCATAAATAACAGTTTTTACAGTAATTGATGATGATTTAGCATCATTTTTTACCTTCACCTTCAGATTAACCGTTGCCGATTTTGTGCTTACATCAGTGGTGGTAACATAAGTCCCCCAATGATCAATCGCTACTTTATTGGTTGTAACCAGCCAAACATTACGGTAAATGCCCGAGCCCGAATACCAGCGTGAATTTGGCTGAACCGAATTATCAACCTTAACGGCAATCGTATTTTTGCCGCCAAAGTTTAAATACGGCGTAAGCTCATACCTGAATGAGATATAGCCATTGGGCCTGAAACCAAGATGATGCCCATTCACCCAAACATCACTTTTCTGATATACGCCATCAAAATCAATATAAACCAGTTTGCCTTTTGATGCTACGGGAACAGCAAATGTTTTACGATACCAGCCTATCCCACCGGGTAACGCGCCGCCTTCGGGAGTTGCAGGGTTATCCTTGCTGAATTTCCCTTCAATGCTCCAGTCATGCGGCAGGTTAAGCAGGCGCCAGTTTGCGTCGTTTACGCTTGCTTTTTCACCATCATTAACATCGCCTAAATGAAAATGCCAGCCCTTATCAAAATCGACAACAGACCGGGCTTGCTGAGCAAAGCCATTCATGGCTATCAGCATAAACAAAAAAAGCAGTCCGGGTAGGCTCGCCGCCTTCGGCATAAAAATTTTATAATTTGTCATATCGGATGTATCAGGCAATAACTGTAAAATCGACACTAATTTATAAATTATTAGAATATAATGGTTAATTCATTTTTTTTATTTTAGAGGAGATTATTGAACCATGGAAGAAAAAGCCCAACCCAATCACCGCAAATCAATAAAGGCAGATCATAAAGCAGCCCAGCATGTTTATGTGTTAAGAGATTTGAAGGAATACTTAGGCGAATCGCTGCTCATTATATTCAGCGTTTTGCTGGCGCTGTTTTTAACCGAATTTATTAACGATCAGCATGAGAAGTCACAAACGAAAGAGCTATTGAATAATATAAAAGAAGAGCTTATAAAAAATAAACAAGCCGAGCAGGAGCAATATGTTTATCAACAGGGTATTTTAAGGCGTATTGATTCGGTTTTAAAAGATCCGGTTTTGCAAAAGAAAGTACTAACCAACGGGGAGTTTCATTTAAATTATATAGCTCCCGATGGAATTTTGCTGCACGACCTGAGCCGGGTAGCATGGCAGGTAGCGCAAAGTCACAATATTACGCCTAAACTTGAATTCAAATTAGTTGAAAAACTAACTGACATCTACGATCAGCAGGCGCGGATAGATAAGCTTGAAGACAAGGAAGGCGATGTTTTTTTAAATTATGAATCAAGAAGACCTGAGTTTATCCGTGAAACGTTAATACTAATGCGGGATAACTACCGCGGCTGGGCCTTTGACCGCGCACCTGCATTAATACAAAAATATGATGAGGCTATAAAGATGATTGATAGAAGTTTATAGTTCAAATTCATTTGCACAGGAAGCGACTTTCAATAGCACTCAAACTAACATGCCGGGCTAAACCATCAGCTTCCTGTTGAAGCATCTTATCGATCATCATTTTATATTCATCAGTTATTTCAAAATTTAAATACCTTTGATGTAACAGGTATTCATATTCATCTATAGGGATGATTACTGCTGTTTTCCCTCCTCTATTATTGACGATAAATTGAATGCTCATCATCAAATTTAATAATTGCCGTGGTAAGATTTGCGAAGTTTTTAAAACTTCGCAAATCTGAAATTCAATAACATTATAACAAACCAACAAATTCGTATTTTTGCAGTATGGATACTGATGCTGTTAAATTGCTGCAAGGCCGTTATTGTAATTCGCTCACTGAATATTCGCGATTTGTAACCCGCGAGGTTTTTATTGGCGATGTGCCTATGGGTGGCAATAATCCTATCCGTATCCAAAGTATGACCACTACCGATACCATGGATACCATTGGTACAGTTGAGCAATCAATAAGAATGGTTGATGCCGGCTGCGAATACGTGCGCATTACCGCTCCCAGTATTAAAGAAGCAAAAAACCTTGCCGAAATAAAAAAACAGCTGCGGATGCGCGGCTATAATGTGCCTTTGGTGGCTGATATCCATTTTACCCCCAACGCTGCCGAAGTAGCTGCCCGGATAGTTGAAAAAGTACGGGTTAACCCCGGCAACTATGCCGATAAAAAGAAATTCGACCAGATAGATTATACCGATGCCGAATACCAGGGAGAGCTGGAGCGTATCTACCAAAAGTTTGCACCGCTGGTCAACATCTGTAAGGAGTATGGTACTGCCATGCGGATAGGCACCAACCATGGTTCACTGAGCGACAGGATCATGAGCCGTTATGGCGATACGCCACAGGGAATGGTTGAATCGGCAATGGAGTTTATGCGGATCTGTGAAACGCTGAATTATTATAATTTAGTGATCTCCATGAAATCAAGCAATCCGCAGGTAATGGTGCAAGCCTACCGGCTGCTGGTTGAAACTATGGTTGCCGAAGGCATGAACTACCCGCTGCACCTCGGCGTAACCGAAGCCGGCGACGGCGAAGACGGCCGCATAAAGTCTGCTGTTGGTATAGGTACTTTACTTGAAGATGGCCTGGGTGATACCGTACGTGTATCCCTCACTGAAGAACCTGAAGCCGAGGCACCGGTGGCTATTGCGCTGGTGGAACGTTATGCCCTTCGGGAGTCCGAAAGTCCGAAAGTCCGGAAGTCCGGAAGTGAAGCTACATCTCATATCTCACATCTCACATCTCAATTCTCTCCTTATGAATACAAACGCCGAAATACCTACGAGGCTAATGCCTTTATTGGCGGGCACATGGTACCGCGGGTGGTGGTTGATTTGTCTAAAAAGAACCTAAAAGACCCGGCTATATTGAGCGATGCAGGCTACCTGTATTCGGCGTTGCTGGATAAATATAACATGGCCGAGCAGTCGGTTGATTTTGTTTATTTTGCTGATGAGCTGCCATCATTTAACCTGCCGGGCAACTTAAAACAGCTGTACAATTATAAAACATGGCAAAAGCTGGCTGATAAAACCATGTGCCATCCTTTATTTACCTTAAAGGAATACATTGAAGCCAATGACCGTTCATCAGCCTTAAACCTGGTAAAAGTAAAGTCTGCCGATATTGATTCGGATGAGTTTGGCGCTTTACCTTTTGACCAGTCGTTAGTATTTGTGCTGGAAACCGATTCTTTATCAGGAATGACAGACCAACGCTCGTTTTTCTTTAAAATGGAAGAATTGGGCATTGATGTTCCGGTAATTATCAAACGTGATTACAGCTTCGATCAGACTCAAGACTCAGAACTCAAGACTCAGAACTTACAACTATACGCTGCTACCGACCTCGGTGCTCTACTGGTTGATGGCTTTGGCGATGGGATCTGGATTGATACACCAGGGATCGACACAAAAACTATTACTTCAACTGCTTTTGGTATTTTGCAGGCTACCCGCTCGCGAATCTCCAAAACAGAATATATCTCGTGCCCAAGCTGTGGCCGTACGCTGTTCGACCTGATGATCACCACGCAGATGATCCGCAGCCGTACAAGTCATTTAAAAGGCTTAAAGATCGGCATTATGGGCTGTATAGTAAACGGCCCGGGTGAAATGGCCGATGCTGACTATGGTTATGTAGGTTCGGGCACTGATAAGGTTACTCTTTACCGTGGCAAGGAAGCTGTAAAGAAAAATATCAGCTCGGCTAATGCACTTGATGAACTGATAGATATTATTAAAGAAGACGGCAATTGGGTTGAGCTGGAATAATATGCGGATGTGCAGATTTCTGATGTGCGGATGAAAATTAAAGATTAACCAACGGCATCAAACTCTGCAAACATATTACTTGCCTCGCCCAAACTATTTAGCGGCACATAATCACAAACAGCTGCATACTCGGCCCACATTTGATGGACGGCCGGGTTGGAGTGAGCCTTGGTGATAGCTTCGGCAGAGAGCCATTCAAAAACCTCTATAATAGTTCCATCAGCGCTTTCCATAATTACAGCTTCACGGTCAGTTACCAGCCCCTCCTTTTTAAGGCGGGGTACGTGTGTTTTGGCGAGTTCCTTTAATGCTTCGGCTTTGCCCGGTTTGGGTTTATAAGCCACTATAACTATGCGTCCCATAAATAATATTTTAAAGCAATTTACGATTTTTAAAACTCTTGGCGTGTTTAATTGGTTTGGCTATTAAATAGTTTTATTATGGCAAAAAATGTAGCCGATCAGTTGGTTGAAATGCTGGTTAATACAGGCATAAAAAGGATCTACGCTGTTACCGGCGATAGTTTAAATAATGTGAATGATGCCGTAAGGCGCGAAGGAAGCATTGAATGGATCCATGTGCGGCATGAAGAAACAGGTGCTTATGCCGCAGGTGCCGAAGCACAGTTAAATGGTTTGGCTTGTTGTGCGGGTAGCAGCGGCCCCGGGCACGTACATTTAATAAATGGTTTGTACGATGCAAACCGGTCAGGTGCGCCTGTAATTGCCATAGCCTCAACCATAGCCAGCTTTGAGTTTGGAAGTGATTATTTCCAGGAGACCAATACCATTAAGCTGTTTGACGATTGCAGCTTATACAACCAAATAGCAACCACGCCAAAACAGCTGCCACGAATGCTACAGGCGGCTATTCAAACAGCTATCCACCAAAAAGGTGTTGCGGTTGTAGGCCTGCCGGGTGATTTAACAGAGCAGGATGCCGCAGAAATAACCACAGCTACACAGATTTTTAAAGCAGCGGCTGAGGTTACGCCATCAGCGGATAATATACAGCAGCTTGCAGGGCTGATCCGTCAGCATAATAAAATAACCATATTTTGCGGGATAGGCGCCGCAGATGCACATAATGAAATAGTTGAACTTTCAGCAAAGATAAATGCCACTGTCGCCTACTCTTTCCGTGCTAAAATGGATATTCAATATGATAATCCGAACGAGATAGGTATGACAGGCTTGCTAGGCTTACCCGCAGCTTTTCATAGCATGCACGAGAGTGATCTGCTGATATTGCTGGGCACCGATTTTCCTTATACCCCATTTATGCCAACAGGTTGCAAAATTGTGCAGGTAGATCTTAAACCCGAACGCCTTGGCCGCCGGGCAAAGGTTGATGTTGGTTTACATGGATCGGTAAAAGATACGCTGAAAGCCTTATTGCCCTTGATAGCGCAGAAGCAGGACGATAGCTTTTTAAAAGCACAGCTGGCTATTTATGCAGAGGTAAAGCAAAAAATGCAAACCTATGTTGATGATCCCGGTAAGAGGGACCTTATTCATCCTGAATTTGTGGCAAGCACTATCAATGAACTGGCAACTGTAGATGCCATATTTACTGTGGATACAGGTATGTGCTGCGTATGGGGATCGCGGTATATCCATGCTACAGGCAAACGTAAAATGCTGGGTTCGTTTAATCATGGTTCAATGGCCAATGCCATGCCGCAGGCTATAGGTGCCGCTTTGGCTTGTCCCGGCAGGCAGGTTATTGCGCTTTGCGGTGATGGCGGCCTGTCAATGATGCTTGGCGACCTGGCAACAATCACTCAATATAAATTACCAATAAAGATCATTGTATTTAATAACCGCTCATTAGGGATGGTAAAGCTGGAGATGGAAGTTGCCGGCCTGCCCGACTGGCAAACCGATATGCATAACCCCGATTTTGCACTGGTAGCACAGGCCATGGGTATTAAAGGCTTTACAGTTACCGATCCGGATGGTGTGAAACAGGCGTTACAGGAAGCTTTTATGTATAAAGGTCCGGCCCTGGTTAACATTATGACCGATCCCAATGCCCTTGCCATGCCCCCAAAAATTGAGTTTGAACAAGTAAAAGGCATGGCTCTGTCCATGACTAAACTAATTCTCAACGGCCGCATGGACGAGGTTTTAGATACCGTTAAGGCTAATTATAAGCATTTGTTTTAGATGTGCAAATGTGCGGATATGCAGATGTGCGAATGAGAAAAATGATGTGCGAATGTGCAGATATGCAAATGTGCGGATGAGAGAAATGATGTGCGGATAATGAAAGATCTTTAATTATAGATGCGTGATAGTAACTCAGCATAACGCAGGTATTTTTATTTCATCCGCACATTTGCACATCCGAAATCCGCACATCTTCTTAATATTCCAGCCACTTATTCAGTTTTAGATTGATCTTGGTTCCTTCGGTGTATTTGCCGAATTGATCATTTAGTACGCGGATGGTTACGCCTTTGTTTTCCATTATAAGGTCTTCATAACAGCCTTTAAATAGTACTTGTTTTACTTCCCAGTCGTTATGGGTCCATGTTTTAATGGTTTCTATCCACTCGGGGTAGATAACTACATGGTCTGATTTTGTTTTCAATCCGCAGATCCGGGCCTCTGCGCTGGTTAATACCGTGCAATTGGTAAGCAACTGCGCCGTATATAAGTATTTTGGGTTTTGATAAAGCGCTTTAGGATGGCCCGATTCCAATATTCCACCATCCTTCAATACGATCAGCTCATCGGCCATTGACAACACTTCGGCAGGGTCGTGTGATACGATGATAACCGTTAACCCGGTTTCTTTAACAATCCGCCTGATATCCTGCTGTAATCCTTCGCGAAAAGAAGTATCCACCTGGTTAAATGGCTCATCAAGCAAAAGCACCTGCGGACTGGTTATCAGCGCCCTCGCAATGGCAACCCGCTGTTTTTCACCGCCGCTTAGCTCAACTATCTTTTTATCGGCAAGGTGGTTCATTTTTAACTGGGTAAGCATTTGTTCGGTTTTCTGCTGTCTGGCTTTCAGATCGGTACTTGGCAGCATAATGGCTACATTGTCCCACACTTTGGCGAAAAGGTTCAGGTCATCGGTTTGCTGGGTAACCATTTTCATGGCATCATGACCGGGGATCAGCTTTTCCTCAGGACCCCAAATCCTGTCGCCCATAAAAAGTACCTCACCATTACCAGGCGAGAGCAAACCGTACAATAACTTTAATAAAGTGCTTTTCCCGCTGCCGCTTTCGCCAATTATAGCGGTTATTTGTCCTGGATCTATTTTTAAACTGATCTTTTTAACTCCCGAACCTTGTGCCCCGGGATAAACCTTGCTTACCGAAATTGCCTGTAAAAAGGGGGTATCTGCCATCGGGGCAAAGATACTTGTTTAGTTGGAAATGGTTGTAGTTGTTGTAAGAGTTGGAAAGGTTGCTCAAGCAATTTTGAGCGCCTGTTTTAAATTACCCGGCGAAGTCAGATTTTGCTTATATTCAACCAACCAATTCCTATTGCATGAGTATGCGTGGATGCATTTTTTATTTATGCTTTTTACTGCTTTGCTTTACAGCTATTTCTCAGCCTGTAAAAAATAATATTACCCTGCTTGAAAAGAAAATAGCGCTGTGCAAAGATGACACCAATAAAGTTTTGCTTTATATGAGCCTCTCAGATGTGCTCAACAGCAAAAACTTTCCGGATACTGCGTTTACTATAGACCAAAAAGCATGGTTACTATCTAATAAGCTAAAATACACGCGTGGCCTTGTTCTTTCACTCATCAAGCTTGGTTCTTTTTATGAGGTAACAAAAAAAGATTATGCAAAAGCCATTAGCTATTACAAGGAAGCTATTAAAATTTCAGAAATACACAGAGCATATGCCGACCTCCATGTATCCTACGGATGCCTTTTAAATATGTATTATTATCTTGGCGACTATCCCGGTGCCATGGTTATTGCGCAAAAGGGCCTCGTTATTGCTGAAAAGCAAAATGATAAAGAAAAGCTCGCTCATTATAATAATCAGTTTGGTTTTATTTACCTGAAACAGGAAAAACCAGCCGAAGCCATAAAATATTACAGTCGATATTTAAAGCTGGCTATGGAAATAGGTAGCCCAGCGTTACTGGCTGATTCATATAACTGTATGGCTGATGCCTATTTACTTGAAAAAGATTACAAAACCGCCCTTCATTACCATTTTACCGCTTTGGGTCTCTATAAAAAAATTAATGACAGCCAAACGCCCAACAAAAATAATCGGGTATATAAAAGTGACCGGGCTATTTATACTTTATTTAAAATAAGTAATGCTTATAAGTTGCAGGGCCACTATCAGCTCTCGTTACAATATGCCTTAAAGGGATTTGGTTATATTGATGAAAATGGTAGCAGCGCAGGTAATCCATATGATCTTGCAAGCTATTATATCACTACAGGCGAAGTATATATGGCATTAAAAGATTATACTCATGCCATGCAGTTTTTAAATAATGGACTATCGCTTTCAAAAGCCATCCGGCACAGGGAAGATATCCTTGAGGCTTACAATGGGCTTTCAAAAACATTTGCCCTGCAAAAAAGATATGATAATGCCTACCATTACCAGGAATTGTATGTAGCCCTTAAAGATTCAATGATCAGTGAAAAGGTAAGCCGTGCTATTGAGCAGGTCAGAAGCAGTTTTGAAAGCGATAGA